>NZ_JBRJXU010000095.1:0-49595 GCF_057467645.1 Zarconia sp. | reverse complement strand
ATTTTTTGATTTAATTTTATTTTTAAATTATTGAATATAAATCCTCAAATTAAAATCTGTATCGATCTAATAATAAAATACAAATTGGATAAAAAAAAACGAATTAAAAATTTCGCTGTTTTCTAAAGTAAAAAATTAATATAAACATAATCTAGACTTAACCAAAACACTGTTTTTTTTATGAAAAATATTCAAAGGGAAGTCTTAAAAAACTCGATTATCTCTAAGAGAGTAGTTAAGACCTTGACTTGCCAGCTTTTCCCTCGACACCCATTCATGTTTAATTTTGACTGAAGCCCCGACACCGACGATCGAGTTAGAAAAGAGATAAGCATTCAGGTATCAGCCGTTAGTCATCAGAGAAGAACTCTGATGCAGCTTATAACTGTAACCTGGATAATTCACCAAACGCTAAACCCCCAATCTCTCTCGAACCTCAAAAACAGACTGTTGTTCGGGTAACTTGCCAGCTTGCTTTTTGGGCAAGGCTTTGAGGGATTGTCGTCGAACCTCATGAATAATGCAGGTTAACCTGTTCCAATCTAAAACTCCAGAAGTTTTTGCTTTACCGAAGAGTCTACAGCCGTTGGCGCGCGCGACTCCTTTGGAGTATCGCCGAGCGCTGACCGCACGCATGCTTACAAAAAGAGATAAAAACCCACTCGCAAAATTCACCTTAGATCTCGATCGCCAAAGTCGCAACTAGGAGAAAAAATGATGAATCCGATCGCATCTCAAAATTTCAACAGTCTAGCAGATGGTAATGCCTTGACCTCCGATCGGCTTGCCAGTGGCGCACCATTAACCAACCTCGGTTCTTTGAATACGGACAGTAGCAACGGACTGACCTTTTCTACCTTTTGGTTCGATACCCGTGGAGAAGGAGCAGGTCCGACGACATCTGGTGAAAGTAGCGATTCGATCGGGGTGAATTCCTTTTCTGGAGGCAATGCCCCTGATGTTGCCGCCGATGGCACATCCGTATCTTCGGGAGTCGAACACAACTTTGAATTCAACGACGGCGATGGTCGATTGGATTTAGTCTTTGAACCGGTGGATGTCACTGGCGAAATCGATCGCATTCTCAGCTTCGACTATTGGATTGCCGATACGAGTTATGAAAGCGATGATGCATTTTTCTTCACTCTCAGCGATGGTACCAATTCCCAAACCTTCCTCAATTTCGGCGAAACGGAACTCGAAACCAAGGCCTCTGCCGACGACGGAAGTGCGAATTGGAATAGCGTCACCGTCGATTTAGACGACCTCATCGATAACCAAGGTTTCGGCGAAACCCTTACCCTCACCGTTAGCGTCGATACGAATGCCACCGCCGAGAATATTTTCGTCGATAATATCCTGTTTGCGGGCGATGCCGATGGCGGCGGCGATGACGGTGGTGGCGGCGAGATCGCCAAAATTCACGAGATTCAAGGAACCACCGATACTTCCAATACGGGAACCTATACCATCGAAGCCATTGTCACGGAAGTATTTCCGGGACTGAGTGGGTTCTACGTTCAAGAAGAAGATGCCGATACTGACGCGAACCCCCTCACCTCTGAGGGGTTGTTCGTTTTCTCCTCCGAGAGTGTCAATGTCGGCGACAAAGTAGAGATTGCCGGGAACGTCGTCGAACAGTTCGGGCAAACCCAGATGAATCCCACCTCCGTTACCGTGGTGGGAACCGATGCCCTACCGACGGCAACCACGGTTAGCTTCCCCATTGCCGATGTGGCAGATTTGGAACAGTACGAGGGGATGTTGGTGGATGTGCAAGCGGCATCTGGCGACTTAACGGTGACGGAACATTTTAATTTCGATCGCTTCGGGGAAATTCTCCTCTCCTCTGGCGGACGCTTGGAACAGTTCACCCAAAATAATACCCCCAGCGTCTCCGGCTTTGCGGCACATTTAGAAGATATTGCAGGGCGCAGCATCCTCATCGACGACGGACGCAACGGGCAAAACAACTTCCCCATCCCCAACGCCCGAGGCGGCAACAACCTCACCCCCACCAATACCCTGCGCGGCGGCGATACCGTTTCTTCGGTTACGGGTATTCTCGGCTTCGGCTTCGGGAACTATCGCGTCCAACCCACCGAACCCATCAATTACCAAGCCACCAATCCCCGTCCCACAGATGCCCCCGATGTGGGCGGCAACGTTAAAATTGCCAGTTTCAACCTCCTCAACTACTTCAACGGCGACGGCATGGGTAGCGGCTTCCCCACGGCGCGGGGGGCGGAAACATTTAGCGATTTCCAGCGGCAAACCGAGAAATTGGTGACGGCGTTGGATAAACTCGATGCGGATATTATTGCAGTTCAGGAAGTCGAAAACGACTACGGCGATGGTGAAAATAGCGCCATCCAAGACTTGCTGGATGCGCTGAACGCCGAAACCAGTCGCAACTATACCTATGTCGATCCCGGTGTTGCCCAGTTGGGTTCAGATGCGATCGCCGTGGGGATTATCTACGATGCCGATGTGGTGCAGGAGTCGGGAACGGCGGCATTTTTAAATACTCCCGACACGTTCGACGGCATCAACACCAACCGCACTCCTCTCGCCCAAAGCTTTGAAGTCATCGACGGGGCGAATGGCGACTTCGGAGAAGAGTTTACCGTGGCAGTCAACCACTTCAAATCCAAAGGCGGTACGGGAACCGGGGCAAATGCCGATGCGGGCGACGGTCAGGGAAATTGGAACCAGCGTCGGGTAGATGGGGCGAATGCCGTTACCGCCTGGCTGGCCGCAGACCCCACCGGCAGCAGCGATGATGATGTTTTAATTGTGGGAGATTTGAATGCCTACACCCAAGAAGATCCGATCGCCGCGATCGAAAATGCTGGATATACCAACATTGTCACTGGGGACTACTCCTTCGTGTTTAGCGGTCAGTGGGGTTCCCTCGACCACGCTTTAGCCAACGGCAGCCTCGCATCCCAAGTCACGGGTGGCGCGAAATGGCATATCAACGCCGACGAACCCGATGCCCTCAACTACAGCACCGAATTTAACGACCCCAGCCTCTTCAACCCCAACGACGAGTTCCGCAACTCCGACCACGATCCGTTGGTGTTGGGGTTGGATTTATCTTCTGGTGTCAGTTGCGATCCGACCTCTGGTAACGACGATTTGACCGGATGTGCGACTCCCGGTGACGACCTGGTACGCGCCCTCGCTGGAGATGATACGGTTCGCGGGGGGGAAGGAAACGACACCCTACGGGGAAATCGCGGAAACGACAGCCTCGACGGGGGTGCGGGAGATGACACCCTGGGCGGTGGTGTGGGTGATGACACGGTAACGGGGGGTTCGGGCATCGATCGCGTCTTGGGTTGGCGTGGAAACGACTCGCTGATGGGTGGTTCCGATAGCGACACGGTACGCGGTGGCGACGGCGACGATACCCTCATCGGCGTTGATGATACCCTGGGAACTCCCGGTATTGGAGAACGGGATATCCTCATTGGAGATGCGGGCGCGGATTTATTCGTCCTTGGCGATGAAGATGGTGCGTTCTACGACGATGGGGCGACAGTGGTTTCGGAAGGTTGGGTCGGTCGTGCTGTCGTGCGCGATTTTGATGTTACCACCGATACGATTCAACTATTTGCTGGAGGTAGCTACGAGTTGCGCGAACGGAACGGCAACACCCAAATTTGGGAAGTCAGCGATCCGGTTCGGGAACTGATTGCGATCGTCCGAGATGCGATCGATCTGGATTTGAACGGGTCTCCGTTTACGTTTGTATAACCACACGAGTACAGTGCAGTAGAAATAACTGACCGGTCTTCAATCCCTAAAAGCCATGCGTACTAAAAATTTTGAATTTAGATCGCGGTTTTCGCAAATATAGACCCTAGTGCTGCTATGCAGAATTAAAAATGCATACTATATATAGCTTTCAGCAGTTTAGAGCTAGGTAATTATTTCTGCCGTGCTGCACTAGTGCAAGGAAGCTTCAATACCTGCCCTCGGTAGACACGACCGAGGGCTTCCTAAAATTGCGTTCTAACAATATTGAATATAACGATATAGCGTTTCTCGAATGGATGAGGTCCGGAAGATCCCCCGCGCATCCACGGCAGTCGTTCTACTTGGGGAAACCCCTCTGGCGACGCTGCCTCCCTTTCATAAGGGGGAGTTGAGATTCACGATCGAGCCTCACTGATTTGAGAACCGCTATATTTACGATCGGCGAATTCATGTGAATTTCGATCGCATTTTTTTGAATTCTATTAAATCTTAAAATGTGAAGATTTTGTAGAAATAAAATATATTTTTGTTTCCGAGATTGTAAGTTAACCTAGATAATTCACAAAGCGCTAAAATTCCAATCGAGATCGAACCCAAAAATCACCCCGTTTGGGTACTATCAAATTTTTGTCTCAAAATCTATACTTTCAATCAACCAACGATTGCATTTTTCGCTTGAACTGTCGTTATCCTGATATGAGTGACAGTCCAATATCTTAGGCAAATGGCTTCCACTAATAGCGTTTAAGGCTAAGATAGCTGAGATTAAGAGAAGATTCAAAAATATGATGGCTAAATTAAAAATGAAACGAGTCTGGAAAGACTTTATAACTTATTTGCCTCCTATTTATGGGAAGCTTTTGCTGATTAACTTTCCCAATGTTCTCGTTATTCTTCTCTATCTTTTAGTCAAAATAATTCTCCTATTACTATGGCCTCGCCTGATTGTATTAACTCCGATTTTTAATTTTGTTTTTAGTTTTCTCTACTATTGGCTTCTGCTTCCATATTTACAAGGAGTGTTAGTTTTATACATATATAATTATTTGCAGCGAGGCAATCGATCGAGTTTAAATATTTTTAAACTTGCCCTTGACAAGAGATGGGAATTAAGATCGCTGAATATGTTTTGCAATTTTCAATCATTTTTTTATTTTATGCTGTTCCCAATTAGCTTGGGATTGGCTTTTTTTACGATATATATGATTGCTAAATTTTTAGGAATTTATATTTTTTGGAGTGGATATTTTATGCGAAATTTAATGTTTTTTTTAATTCCAGCCTGTGGCTATATAATAATTTACTATTATATGGTCTTTGTTTTTACATCTATTTTAGTTTTAACAGAAAACAAAAGTGTAAAAGACAGCTTTAAAATGTCAGACAGATTAACAAAAAATAATAAAAACAGAATTGTTTTAGGTTCTTTTATTATAGTAATTTTATCTTTATTTTTAACGCTAATTGCATCAATGATTTCTGGATGGGCTAGATTAATTGTCGTTTATTTATCTTATCCTTTATTCTGGGTCTATTCGACGATCGTCTACAAGCATTTAAAATTGCAAACGACCAAGCGATCGTCTAAAACAATAATCTAAGCTATTTTGCTGATGGAGAGCGAGTTTCATCTCTGACCACTTCTAGAAGTTACGCCCAAGGCGGTCAAATCGTTCTCGCGTTACCTGCCGAGGTCATTTCCGGTAGCGGCGAGATTGTTGGTGGCGATACTAGCGAAATTGTTCAAGGTCGTTCTGTTAACGATACCGTAAATGGTGGTAATAGTGACGCTCGCCTTGATGGTGGCTTCAGCAAAGATTAAGTTTATGGCAGCACCGGTAACGACCTGGCTAAGGGTGGTCGCAATGACGACTACCTCAATGGTGGTGACGGTGACGACTGCCTATTCGGACAAGGGGGAAATGATATCTTAACCGCTGGCAAAGGAGACGATAAACTCTGGGGTGAAGCGGGCTACGACTGACTCAATGGCCGTGCTGGTAATGATGTTATCTGAGGTTGGACTAGTGACGATACACTCCTTGGTGGCAAAGGAGCTGACACATTGGTTCTCGAAAACTTGCGCGGAACCAATACGATCGCTGACTTTACTGTCGGTGAAGATGCGATCGACCTGCGGGGTCTAGTGCTTGCAGACTTGTCGATCGAATCCGACGGAATCAATACCTCGATCGCCTTTGGGGATTCTACCCTACCCGTTCTCGAAGGTGTCACCGAACCTCTGACGAAAGCATCTTTCGTATAATCGAGGATTACCTGAGTTCACGAGTCAATCTGCATTCATGAATTCAATCCCCTCAAATTAACATCACTCGAACACCTCAGTTTCTTCGGGAAATCGGGGTGTTCGCGCGATCGACCGATTGTTAAGTGGTTTCGAGACGGCTCGGGTAAATTAACAGGAATGCTCGCAAATGTTTGCTTTTAAGAGACCCCAGACAAAACTTTTTCGATCGCATTTTTGAGGCAATGCTATTCGTAATTAACTCAAAATCATTAGACTGTCTTATTTTTGTCAATGAGTAAAATTACTGATTTTTTTTGCCTGTGACATACTGGGTCGCTAACGGGCGATCGCGTGTTTTCCTCAAATGGCTTCTGGTTTTCAGGGTGAATTTAGACAAAATTCGATCGCCTAACTGAATAAAATTCTCTCGACTCAACCGATTACAATGCTGTCGACCGAGGGTAAGGTTGCGATCTTGATAAAAAATAAATTCAATGTATTCTACAAAACAAACTGGTTAAACAGATAGGTTTATACTACCTACCCAACAGGACTAAACTCAATCAAACTCAGAGATAAAAATCTAGATTTTTTCTCGATATTAAACTGAGTTTGAGACGTTTGCATAACATCAATTTGAGATCGTGCCGAAGTTGTTGCGAGTTCAGAAATAAACTCGATCCAGAGAATCAAGACTCTCTGAAAAAATACGGAAGTATTCTTCTTTAACTCACCCAGTCAAACTCCTATCGGTCAATACAGATCGGTTTTCACGGGTTTTGAATCACAGTCAAGATGGGGGCAAACATCCCCATACTCCGTAAAAACACACAAATTAAGATCGCGAAAGCAACTTCGTCGCGAGAATTTTTCCAAAAAATCAGCCATTGTGCGGATGACAAGTGGATGGTGCCGAGTTCTAAATTAAGAAGAATCAACGAGCGTCAAACTTTAAAGGTTATCTAGCTTAAAAATTTTGCTGTCTCGATATGCAACTGGGTGATTAAGCAGTAGAGTTTGACGTAATTTTGGGTACGTAGAGGTTTGCTATGAATCATTCAACCCTGGGAAAATCACCTCGCGCTCGGGTTATTTCTCAGTCGCTTAATTATCATCTCAATGTTCGCGGGATATCAGCTCAGGTTGTGATTTGGGAACATTGCTGTTATGTGATTTTGATTGCTCAACAGGTTTCTAACCCGATCGACGCTGTCAGTTGGGTACGACAGAAGTTACCGGAGTTTCAACTCTCATCGGTCAATCGCTGCAAAATCTACGGTCGTCGGCTCGGTCGCAAGCTCCCACTTTGGTGCCATGAATTTACGACAGATATGAATGTTAGTGAAGATGAGTGCGTTGCCTGCTAGACATCTGGAGTTACCAGAGAAAAGGGGTTTGGGATTGGGGAAAGATGTTACGAATCGAGAAGTTGGGTCTCAAAACCGATCGGTGTTTTGGATTTCTACTAGAGGTCTGCTAGATGGAGACCTTCTCTGGCGTTCGGTTCCGTTCGTGAAATTCGCCACAGCCATATCGCTCCACTAATCTCGATCCACCCTGGAATTGCGACCCTTTGAGGTGGCGATCGCGACCAGTCCAACAACGCGAATCCCCCGACTCTCAAGTACCGTAACCGCAGATCGTGCGGTTGCTCCGGTGGTATAAATATCGTCGAGTAATAATACTGCTTTGGGGAGACAGCGTTTGGGGAGACGGTGAAACGGCGCCCCCAATGCAAAAGCATCGCTGACTTCACGCACTCGAGCATCTGGAGATAAACCGAACAGCGCTTCCGTTTGCCGCACCCGTTCCAAACCCCGACTCTGCAGCGGTAACCCCGTCACCTGACAAAAAGAGCGGGCAATCAGTTCGGCTTGATCGAAACCGCGCTGTCGGCGTTTGTGAGGATGCATGGGAATCGGCACCACGGCCAGTTTTGTCGAACGGGCGATCGCCGCTTCGTTCCATGCTTGCCCCAGCCACTGCCCCAATGGTTGCGACAACTGGGGGTTATTTTCGTATTTGAGGGCGGCAATCGCTCTTTTGAGAGACTCCCCGTAGTGTCCCCAAACAAAAACAGGCATCTTCCCCCGCCAGTGTTGGCGAGGATTTGCGAATCGACAGCGCTGGAGTTGTCGCTGACAGTAGGCACAAGTCACGGCCTCAGCGGCGCGATCGCACAAGGGACAATTGGGTTTGAGAAATAAATTCAGAATGTGGCGATACACCATACAGCGATAGTCAGTGGAGTTGCGGATATCACGATCGAGGGCAGCACGGGAAAACACACTCCCCTTTCCCCTTTATGGCACGACAAAATCGCTCTGTGGTACTTTCGCGCTCGATCGAAGCATCAGAGTTCTGACAAACAGTACACAAGCCTAACCTGGCTCGTTCACCAAACGCGCTCGCTCCCAATCTCGAGCTAACCTCAAAACACAGTCTGTTTTTTGGGTAAATTGCTCGCTTGCTTGGTACGGGCAAGGCTTTGAGGGATTTTCATCGAACTTGATGAATCATGCAGCCTAAGCGGTGACGAAAGGTCTACAGCGCACCATTCGGGAGATTGCTTTATCGAAAATTCACACACAGCGGCAATTAAGGCAAATTACGTAAAAGTTGTGTAAACTCCGTGGAATTCCCTCGATCGCCTCAGTGAAATCCCATACAATGCAGACAAGCGCAATCGAGGAGACCACTCCAAAAAAGCGCGATAAAAGCAAAACTTTCAACTTGCTATAAATTCTAATATTGAATTGATTATCTTGGGGTTAGCTCACCTTTCTCAATCATTGGGAAAGGTGATTTTTGTATCCAAAACCTTGCTCTCGACCCCATAATATCGATAATAGAGTTTACAGCCAACGTGCCAAGACGCAGTGGATAACCTACTCTGGCTCGGTCAGATTCACCCCTCAGATCGCTCTGAGGTTGGGGATAAAGCATTTTACTTGAATGAGGTGGCTCGCAGGGGATATCCGACTGCACCGGGATTTATTGTCTCGGCTGAGACATTATCAACATGGTTGCAGGGTGGTGATTGGCAAGAACCGTTACTCGTCGATTTGCTTGATACGTCCCGATACCTGAACATCGACGATGCCGATGAACTCCAAGCGATCGCCCAAAAAATTCGCCATGAAATTTTCATGGCCAAACTCCCTTCGCCATGGACGAGGGCCCTACAATCTGCCGTAGAATCTTGGGATGCCACGACCCTGATTTTTCGACCCTCCCTCTCGATTTCGACGGATTCTGCCCGTGCGGGATATTCCCGACGAAATCACCCCAACCTATCCCAATTGCTCGAATCCCATCTGAGTGGGAATCAACCCGACGAGCTAACCCAAGCCCTCAAACAGACCTGGGCAGAATTATTTCGAGCCCGCAGTCTATTTTGCCTTCAGCGTTACGGTATTTCCCTTAAACAGGTGTGCCTCGCAGTTTTAGTGCAACCCATTGAGGGGGCGATCGCCTCGGGGTATCTGCACGCTGGTCCGATCGATTTTGAGATTCGAGCGACTGTCGGTGCGAGTATGGCGATCGCCTGCGGTGATGTCATTCCAGATTTCTATCGAGTCGATCGAACCACTCGACAAGTGCAACACCGACAACTCGGGCGTAAGGTTTGTACCTACCAAGCCACTGAAATCGGTTGGAAAACCGCTCTTCTCGACCAAGAGCGGCAACAGCAGTATGCCCTACCCGAATCAGATCTCGACACCCTGATCGAACTCGCCCAAAAATTGGCAGGGGATTTGGCTCCCAATTTTCAGCTGAAATGGACGCTCCTTCCTCTCGAAGAAACGGAGTGCGAATCGGCATCGGAACGCTCGTCATCACTGTTACTGACTCAGGTTTCTCCTCGAGAACCCCCTCCTGGGGGTCTTGACCCAAATCTCGAGGGTTTGCAGCTATCCCCATCAACCGCAGAGCGCACTTCGATTCAAGGCATTGCCGTCTCTGGCGGTGTCGTCATCGCTCGTGCTGTCGCGGTCGATCGTGCGGAGGGCTTTCCGGAAAATATTCCCCCCGGTCAAATTTTAGTCGCGTCTGCTATTTCCGCCGATTGGTTGCCCCAAATCCAACAAGCAGCGGGTTTCGTGACGGAACGGGGAGGCACTACCAGCCACGGCGCAATTCTAGCCCGAGAATTGGGGATTCCGGCCGTGGTGGGAGTTGCTAATGCCATCGAACTCTTGCCCACGGGGGAATGGATTCAAATTGATGGCGATCGCGGAGAGGTTCGTCGGATGCCCGAAGCCGCAAATCTCGAGGATCCCCAGAGGGAAGATCGAACGCCCCCAATCCCCTCCAGACCGAAAATTCCCTCGGAAGATATCCCCATTGCCACTCAACTGTGGGTGAATCTCTCCCAGCCGAGCCTCATTGATGAGGTTGCCAAGTTCCCGGTGGATGGCGTGGGTTTGATTCGAGGGGAACGGATCGCGATCGAGGGGCTGGAAAATCCCAACGAACAAAATATCGAGCGGTGGCAGGATAAAACGCAGCAAACTGAAATCGTCGAGCGACTCGTCGAATGCCTCAGCGACTTTGCTCGCAGCTTTGCCCCGCGCCCGATCTACTATCGCGCGTTCAATGTTTGCGACAATCGCCAAACCAATCCAGTCCTGGGCATTCAGGGCACGTTTCGCATCCAGCTCGAGCCGAGTCTTTTCGATTTAGAACTGAGCGCGCTCGCCCGAGTCCGCAAAGCCGGTTACACCAATCTCCACGTCATGCTGCCCTTTGTCCGCACCGTGGAAGAGTTTCAGTTTTGTCGCCAGCGCGCCGAACGGTCTGGACTCTTGCAAGATACGTCTTTCGAGCTTTGGATCATGGCAGAAGTGCCCTCCGTGGTGTTCTTGCTGCCGGATTTCGTCCGTGCCGGAGTGGGAGGAATTGCCATCGGCAGTAACGATCTCACTCAGCTCATCCTGGGGGCCGATCGCGACAGTTCCCAAATGACCCAAGTCTTTGAAGCCCGTCACCCGGCGGTTCTGGCAGCCATACGGCAACTGATCGAAACCGCCAGGGCCTTGAACATTCCCTGTTCCATTTGCGGTGACGCGCCGGTGCAATATCCCGAATCGATCGATTCCCTGGTCGAGTGGGGGATTACGGCAATTTCCGTGCCTCCGAAGGCCGTGGAGTCCACCTACTCGGCGATCGCCCGCGCCGAACGCCGTTTACTGCTCGAAGCCGCGCGTCGTCAGCTTGCCGATGAAGAGCGATCGGGTAAGGGGTGAGTCGCAAAGGCATATTCTTCTACGATGCGATCGCCGAGCAGGTGTTCTTGGACGATCCGCTCGATGACCGTTGGAGTCACACTGTGATACCACACCCCATCGGGATAGACGACCAAAATCGGACCCTGGAAACAAACCCGCAAACAGTCAGCTTTGGTGCGGAACACGCAGGGCGTTTCATCTTCTGTCGGGCGATCGAGTCCCAATTCTTTCAAGCGCTTTTTCAGGTAATCCCACGCTTCCAAACTGACTTCGGGCGAACAGCATTTGGGCTTTGTTGGGTCGGTACACAATAGGAGATGTCGATCGAGGCAGTTAATCCCCAGTTGTTGGACGCAAGATGCGAGGGGTTTCTCGATTTGAGTTCGATCGACCTCTGGATTCTCTGCCGTTTCTGAAAGCTGAGGTGACATCGCAGGTTCCTCAGCTTCTACTTCAACCCCAGGCTGGGGGGCACAATTTTTACTCATCTTCGGGATCGCAAAATTTCACCATACCCCAAATTTAGCTCCTACCCCTTGGATTTCTGGAAGAGAGTGATGGGGAGGAGAGGACGCGGTGACGCGGAGAGAGGGTAACCGGGACAATTCATCTCCCTTGTCTGGTGAAAAGGGCGTTAGCGAAGCCATGCCGAAGGCTATAGCATTTGGATTTATTAGATGTCGTTTCATTCATACTCGATCGCCCAAATGCTTTGCCCCTACAACCCCTGTCCCCTTGTCCCCTTGCCTCCAACAGCTCCCCCAAGCCCCTAAATCCGTAACGGTTCGGAAACCCGTACAGGGGAGCGAGTTGCCTTTGTCAAAGGGACTCCGCTAAATTAGCACTCAGGAGTTGAGAGTGCTAATTCGATGGATTTGCGCGAGTATCCAAAGCAGGTGTCGATCGAGTTTGGACTTGCATATCGAACCGAGCCGCAGATAGCGAGCGAGACGCGATCGAAGTTTGTGCTGGTGCGGTTTGATGTCGATTCGCGATGCCGAGCGACAAACAAAACCATCGACGTTTTCACTCACTTAACTCTTTAGTCGAGTATCAGTTTACCCTGTAGTCTGGAGTATTTATATATGGCAGCCGTATCTCTGAGTGTTTCCACTGTTCAGCCCTTGGCCGATCGCGTATTTGTCAAAGTGAGTGCCTCGGAGGAGAAAACAGCCGGTGGGATTCTTCTCCCCGATGCCGCCAAGGAGAAGCCCCAAGTGGGAGAAATCGTTCAAGTCGGTCCTGGCAAGCGCAGCGATGACGGCTCTCGTCAGGAACTCGATGTCAAAGTTGGCGATAAAGTTCTCTATTCCAAGTACGCCGGTACGGACATCAAACTCGGCAGCGAGGAATACGTTCTGCTTTCGGAAAAAGACATCCTCGCCATTGTTAGCTAACGAGTGATGATTGCCCGTTTGCGGCAGGCGATCGACCGTCAGACTTACATGAACGGTGGCGCGATCGTCAATTCACCTCATCTTTGATTACCCAACCCTCCAAATCCACAAACACGTAAAGACTATGGCAAAGCGTATTATCTACAACGAGAATGCTCGTCGCGCCCTGGAAAAGGGAATGGATATTCTGGCGGAATCCGTTGCCGTCACCCTCGGCCCCAAAGGTCGGAACGTGGTGCTCGAGAAGAAGTTCGGCGCCCCTCAGATCGTCAATGACGGGATTACCATCGCCAAGGAAATCGAACTCGAAGATCGCGTGGAAGACACCGGCGTCTCTTTGATTCGCCAAGCCGCTTCTAAAACCAACGACACTGCCGGAGACGGAACCACCACCGCCACCGTTTTAGCCCACGCCATGGTCAAAGAAGGTCTGCGCAACGTCGCGGCTGGTGCGAATGCCATCTCCCTCAAGCGCGGTATCGACAAAGCCACGGGATTCTTGGTCGACAAAATTGCCGAACACGCCCGTCAGGTCGAAGATTCCAAAGCGATCGCCCAAGTGGGTGCGATTTCCGCCGGAAACGACGATGAAGTCGGTCAAATGATTGCCGATGCCATGGATAAAGTGGGCAAAGAGGGCGTGATTTCCCTCGAAGAAGGCAAATCCATGACCACCGAACTGGAAATCACCGAAGGGATGCGCTTCGATAAGGGCTACATCTCTCCCTACTTCGCCACCGATACCGAGCGGATGGAAGCGGTTCTCGAAGAGCCTTACATCCTGATTACCGATAAGAAAATCAGCTTGGTGCAGGACTTAGTTCCCGTTCTCGAACAAGTCGCCCGTTCCGGCAAGCCCCTGTTGATTATCTCTGAAGATATCGAGAAAGAAGCCCTGGCAACCCTGGTGGTGAACCGCCTGCGGGGCGTGCTCAACGTGGCCGCTGTCAAAGCCCCTGGATTTGGCGATCGCCGCAAAGCCATGCTCGAAGATATCGCCGTCCTCACCGGCGGTCAGCTGATTACCGAAGATGCCGGTCTGAAGCTGGATACGGCCAAGCTGGAAATGATGGGTTCCGCTCGTCGCATCACCATCACCAAAGACAACACCACCATCGTTGCTGAAGGTAACGAAGCGGGCGTGAAGGCTCGTTGCGAGCAAATCCGCCGTCAAATGGACGAAAGCGATTCTTCCTACGACAAAGAGAAGCTGCAAGAGCGTTTGGCGAAACTCGCCGGTGGTGTGGCTGTGGTCAAAGTCGGTGCGGCCACCGAAACGGAAATGAAGGACCGCAAGCTGCGCCTCGAAGATGCCATCAACGCCACCAAAGCCGCAGTGGAAGAAGGTATCGTTCCCGGTGGCGGTACGACCTTGGCGCACTTGTCCCCCGGACTCGAAGAGTGGGCCAACGGCAACCTCACCGGTGAAGAACTGACCGGTGCGTTGATTGTCGCTCGCGCCCTGTCTGCTCCCCTGAAGCGCATCGCCGAGAACGCCGGACAGAACGGTGCGGTGATTGCCGAACGGGTGAAGGAGAAAGAGTTCAACGTTGGCTACAACGCTGCTACCAACGAGTTCGTCGATCTGTTCGATGCCGGTATCGTCGATCCGGCGAAGGTGACTCGTTCCGGACTGCAAAATGCCGCTTCGATCGCCGGAATGGTGCTCACCACCGAGTGCATCGTCGTCGATAAGCCCGAACCGAAGGATGGCGCTCCTGCTGCTGGCGGCGGCATGGGCGGTGACTTCGACTACTAAGTTTAAGTTGCGCGACGCTTAGTTGCGCTGAGAAGTTGAGAGGGAGATAGTGCGTTGCGCTGTCTCCCTTTTTTTTTACCCTTTTCGTCCAAAAGTCTAATTATCCGAACTGGATATCGTCATAATTCAGCACAAACGCTTACTCTGTGCTCCAATTCTCTTCCCCTGCAACGCCAGCTCGCTTCACCGTGAATTATGTTTCACAAGAGACACTTGTATAGCCGTCCTCTAAAAACGGGGTTTCAGACCCAAGGATCTTTGATGAATTACGGTAAATCGATCGCAAACTCGGTTCCCCGTCCGGGTTGGGAAGAACAAGATATCGTACCGCCATGCTTTTCTTCGACAATCTGACGGGCGATCGCCATTCCTAACCCCGTGCCTTTCCCCACCCCTTTGGTGGTAAATCCCTGCTCGAAAATCCGCGGCTTGATTTCAGAGGGTATCCCCACCCCATTATCGGAAATCCGGATGGTGACTCCCTCGTCTTGGATGTGGGTTTGAATGGTAATCCGGTTGGGATTGGCTGCAATTTCCTCAAAACGTCGTCCTGCGTTCCCTTCATCTAAAGCATCGATGGCGTTGGCAATCAGATTCATAAACACCTGATTGAGCTGTCCGGGAAAGCATCGTACTTCTGGGATGTTGCCGTATTCTTTGACAATTTCGATCGCCGGACGCTGTTCGTTAGCTTTGAGACGATGCTTGAGAATTAAGATGGTACTGTCGAGACCATCGTGGAGGTTGAAAGGGACTTTGTGTTCTTTGTCCGTTCTCGAAAACGTTCGCAAACTGGTACTAATATGGGCGATGCGATCGACCCCCAGTTTCATCGAATCAATCAATTTGGGTAAATCCGAGCGCAGAAAGTCTAAGTCGATGGCTTCAATTTCGTCTTCGATGGCTTCACTGGGATGGGGATTTTCCTCTTGATATAAGTCAATTAATCTCAACAAGTCTTGTACGTAATCTCGAGCGGGTTGGAGGTTACCGCCAATAAAGCCGACGGGATTGTTAATTTCGTGAGCCACACCCGCCACGAGATTTCCTAATGCCGACATCTTTTCGCTTTGCACCATTTGCAGTTGTGCTTGTTTCAAGTCTTCAAACGATTTGTGCAACATTTTGTTGGCGGCTTGGGTATTTTCGTAGAGTCGGGCATTTTCAATGGAAATAGCTGCCTGGGAACAGAGTAAATTGAGCACTTCCACTCGTTCTGGAGTAAAGGCTTTCGTGCTGAGGTTATTCTCTAAGTAGAGGATGCCAATGAGCCGACTTTGGTTAAGAATTGGGGTACAGAATAAGCTTTTGGGTTGCTGTTGTATCAGGTAAGTATCTGATGCAAAGCGAGTATCTTTTTCGACTTGGTTGAGCAGAATCGTCTGTTGAGTGCGCCCGACGGCACGAACGATGCTTGCTGGAAGAGTCTGTGCGTTGTCGAGGGGGGTGGCGCATAACTCGCAGGTTTCCTCAATGCACTGAGCGACCACTTCCCAGGTTTCGGTATTGTTCAAGACGAATGCGCCTTTATCGGCTCCGGCATTTTCAATGACAATGTGCATCAGTTGGGAGAGCAAGGCTTCGAGTTCGATTTCCCCGGAGAGGGCTTGAGAGGCTTTGATAGCTGCGGAGATATCGAGAATGGAAGTAGCAGTCTTGCTAGAAGTGGAAGTGCGAAGTGTCTGATGGGAGGAGAGAGTGGTGGTGGCGTCGAGGGTTAGGGAGGAGTGAGGTTGTTGAAGGATGGGGGTCAGCAGTTGGGGATAAGTCTGTTCGAGCTGGTCGGTTTTGGCTTTAGCTCCCCACCGGGCATAACAGTAGTAGGCTTCTACCATGTAGGTGGCGGCGATGTTCTCTTTGCCCCAATCGAGGTAGAGTTTGGCGGCGAGTTCGTTGGCGAGGGCTTCTTCTTGGAGGTATTCGTTGGCTTTGGCTTCGGCTATGGCACGATCGTATAACTCTATTGCCTCTAATTTTTGGTCTAGGATTCGAGATTTTTCTGCCTCCACGAGAAGATATTTGTGCAAGAAATTTTCTGGACAGCTTTCAGTCCAGGCTTTCAACTGTTCTTGGTTGGTATGAATTTGCTCCCATGCCTCGCTCTGCTCTTCTGAAGATAAATCTGACTGAATATTGAGCAAGATAAGAGACATATAGTAGAAGTAGCTACTATAGGTTGTAGAACCGATCGTTCCATTCAAAACCGCTTGGGCTTTTTGTGTGTAATCAAGACCCTCATTAAATCGCCCCATCAAACAAGCTAAGTGCATTCGCAAAATGTAGTATGCACTTACTGTCAGTAATGAGTTTGCAACTTCTCCATGATGAATAATTTCTTCAGGATTTAAGATCGAGTTGTTTTGGTTTTCAGCTTGCTGACTGAGTGATAACTGGCTAATAAAGATATGTGAAGCTGCCAGAGAAATTCGGAGCGAGTCATGTTTGATTTTTTCTGAAATGAGCCAATACTTATTGATATCCTCACCAATATCGAGCAAGTGTTCCCCTTGAAATAACCGATTGAGGATGCTAGCTAAGAGATTATATGCTGCGAATTGAATCTCCCCAGAATCCATTCCAGCGATAAAGCTACGGTAATTTACATTTGCTGCACCATTGATATGTCTCCCCCAGATGTGAATCCAATAACCCAGTAACAAACCCGCTTGACATTCTTGGGATTTACTATTGAGTTTTTGAGCTAGCTGGAGAGCCATGTCGGCAAACTCATAGCCTCGATCGTATCTTTGCTCCATGAGTCCAAGAAGGACACCATAATTGGCATAAGACTTCACCGATTCTGGAATATTACCATGCTCGATCGAAAGGTACACTGCCCTCAGTGAAACCACGCTATAAAGATTGATATCTCCGATAATATAAGTTGGTGGATCGAGTGAAATTGCGAGCTTTATCTCTGCTTTGACTTCTGGAGGAACTGTAGTATCGAGATCCAATAGCTCGTAGATATTACGCTCCCCTAGTAGCCTTTTTATCGCCGCATTCTCTGATTGAATTAATCGTTCCAAGTTGTCTCGATCGATTTTATTCCCCAACTCTTTGAGACCGATAAGTCCAATCTTAATCGCCTCTGCATATAGTCCTTGAATGCTATACGAGGAGATTTGTAGAACATAAAATTCAGCCCGATCGACTGGTGAAGTAAGATGCGGCAATATCCCCTGAATTGTTGATTTGAGTTGGTCGTGCTTGACACTACTCAACTGCGCCGAACCGAGCGCTTTATACAGCTCTAGCATCAGGTCGTAGCGATCGCACCATGCCTGTGCTCCTAGCAACTCAATACCAATCTCTACATATTCAATGGCTGCCTCATAAGCCGTTGAAGCGAGTGCTTTTTGTCCGGCCGTTAAATCTAGATTTGCCAGTTGTTCGAGTTCTGCCGGTTGGTTAATGAGCTTGCGCGCCACATTCAAATGACTGACAATATCAAAAATATATTGCTCCTGTTCCTCCTGGGAAAAATCTTCGAGCAAGAGTCGCCCCACCCGATAGTGAGTAAGAGGCTTTTGCTCCTCTGGAATTAAAGCATAAGCAGCTTGTTGAACGCGATCGTGAAGAAAGCGATAGCCAATTTTAATATTTTCAACGTCCGTAACTTCAACAGCATCGCCTTGGAAGAACTTATAGGTTTCGTTTTCGGGAATGACTAATCCTTCTTGGAGTGCTCGCCACAAATCTGTTGCCACATCTTCTTGATGCTGTTCGCAAACAATGGCTAGCATCGCTAAATCAAACTGATTGCCAATGCAAGCCGCCAACTTTAGAGCCTTTTGAGTTCCTTGCGGCAACTTCCGCAACCGCCCCACCATAAACTCCACCACATCATCGGCCAGAGCCAACTGTCGCACCTGTGTCAAATTACACTGCCAATAACCCCCATCCAAGTCGAATGTGATGTAACCCTCCTCATGCAGTCCTCGCAAAAACTGGGTTGTAAAAAAGGGATTGCCTTGGGTCTTCCGATCGACTAATTGCGATATGGGTCGAGCCACTTCCGGTTCGCACAATAGCGTATCGGCAACTAAATGATTAATATCCGACGCACTTAAGGGTTGCAACGTTAGGGTATTGAGATTTGCACCTTGTTCTCTTGGTGCGCGTTCCCTAGGCGAGGTTTCCTCGCCGGGGTCGCACCGCTTTTGCATCTCGTCGAGGCTCAGCATTAAAGGATGAGCGGGGAAAACTTCGTTATCGCGATAGGCTCCGAGCAACAGTAAATAGTCCCGATCGCTATCCCCCATCAACACCTTCATTAAATTCAATGAAGCCGAATCCGCCCACTGCAAGTCATCGAGGAACATCACTAATGGGTGTTCTGGGGTGGTGAAAATGGCAATGAATTTCTGAAACAGGAGATTGAACCGATTCTGGGCAGCCGTACCCGAAAGCTCTGTTGCAGGAGGCTGTGAGCCGATTACACGCTCGAGTTCCGGAATGACATCGATGAGGACTTGACCGTTGAGGCCCACGGCTTCGAGAATCTTCGCCTTCCAATTTGTTAATTCTTCATCGGATTCACTCAGGAGTTGCCCCATCAAGTCGCGGAAGGCACTCACGAAGGCACTAAAGGGAATATTGCGATTGAACTGGTCGTATTTCCCTTTGATGAAATAACCCCGTTGGCGGACGATGGGTTTGTGGACTTCATTGACGACGGCAGTTTTGCCAATGCCAGAGAATCCCGCCACCAGCATCATCTCCGATCCTCCTTGAGCCACCCTCTCGAAGGCATCGAGCAAGGTTTGGACTTCTCCTTCGCGTCCGTAGAGCTTTTCGGGGATGGTGAAGCGATCGCAAATATCCCGCTCTCCCAACTCAAACGGCTCGATATTCCCTGTTTCTTTCCACTGATACAGGCACTTTTCTAAATCGTATTTCAACCCCAACGCACTCTGATACCGGTCTTCGGCATTCTTGGCCATCAGTTTGAGAACAATGTCTTCAAGGGGGCGGGGTGTGAGGTGTGAGGTGTGGGGGAACGTTGGCAATTTAGCGATGTGACAGTGGACTAACTCCATGGGGTCATCACTTTGGAATGGTAATTTTCCCGCGAGCAACTCGTAGAACGTCACACCCAAAGAATAGAAGTCCGTTCGATAATCGATACCTCGATTCATGCGTCCGGTTTGTTCCGGGGAGATGTAGGCAAGGGTTCCCTCTAAGACATTGGGATTGCTAATTTGGAGGGTTTCTTTGGGCAGCAGAGAAGAGATGGAAAAGTCAATGAGTTTGACTTGTTTGGTTTCCGGATGAATGAGGATATTGGCTGGTTTGATGTCTTTGTGAATGACCCGATTTTGATAGAGTCCGTGGAGAATGTCGACCAGTTGAATGGCGATCGTGAGGAAGTCTACTATCGAGAACTGTTCTTTTCGCCACTCTCCTAGAGAAATATAACCGTCCGAAGGCATCACCAAGGCATAACCGTTGCCATGGGTGTCCAGAGATAAAGGTTTGACGATTCCGGGTAAATCGAGGTTTTTGGTAATGGTATATTGGTTGCGGAATTGAACCAGTTCGTTGAAGGTTGGATATTCGCTTCGCAGGAATTTGATGATGACGGCTTGGCTATCGTTGGTGCGAGTGCCGCGATACACCAATGTGCGAGTGCCTTCGTAGAGAGTGTCGCTGAGGTGATAGCCGGGAAGATTCGTCATCATCGTGTTGGAATAGACTGCTTTCTTCTAATATGGCTTTGGCGATCGCACCAACTCATGACTTGTATCACATTTAACTTGTCACCCATGGATATGACTGCGGTTCTCTAAAATAAAGAGGTCAACTCGACAAATAGGGAATTTTGCATGGTTTCATCAGAACTCATCGCAATCTTGCGAGAGCTAAGTCGTGCAGACAAGTTCTATGTCATGCAAGTTTTAAGATCGGAACTCGCCCAACAAGAAATGGAGACGATCGTACCCGATCGCTCTTATCCCGTTTGGTCGCCGTATAATGCAGTTGATGCAGCCGATACGATGCTAAAAATACTACGATCTGCTAAAACTTAAAACCATATGTAATGACACCCAACACTGTGTTGGTGCAGATGGCACAGAGACGATCGATGAGATATTTGGGATACTTGTGTCCTCAGAATTTCCCCCTCATTGTTTCTCATCCTTCCACAAAACTCCCCGATGAAACCAGACTCCTCTCTCCATGGCGCGATCGACCTCTACCCCCTTACCGTCTTCCCCGAAACACCCGTATCTGAAGTCATCGCCCGCTTCCTCGAATCCGATGCTCGTTGCGTCTTGGTTGTTGAAACCCCCGATTCTCCCAAACTCCTGGGTGAGTTGAGCGATCGCGATCTCTTAGGTTTGCTTGCATCGGGAAAAAACTGCGATCGCCTCGAAATTCAGGCAGTGATGAAAGAACCAACGGCGGTACTCGAAGCCTCAACCGCCCAAAATTTATCGGTTCTGCTCGATCGATTCCGCCAAACCGAATTGTGCCATCTTCCCATCGTCAATGCAGACGGTTTCCTCGTCGGAGTGGTGACACAAAACAGCCTACTCCAAGCCATCGATCCGAAAACCCTCAAAAAAATCGATCGACTCCAAGAAACCAACGCCCGCCTCCAAGGGCAACTCAAATCCCGCGTTCGGGCAGAACAAGCCCTGGAGATGCGAGAAAATCGACTGCAATGGCAGCAAATCGTTCTGGTGGAACTCTCGAAATGCTCGGAATTTCATACGGGGAATCTTAAGGCGGCCCTGGAAAAACTCACCCAAACGGCATCCCATACCTTAGATGTGGAACGAGTCAGCATTTGGTTCTACAACGACGATCGCACGTATCTCGAATGTGCCGATCTCTACGAACTCGATCGACGGCAGCATTCAGCGGGAATGGTGCTGGAGGTGGCATCTCACCCGAAGTATTTCCACACCTTAGAACTGGGCAAATCGATCGTCTCCAAGGAATCCAATCACCCCAGATTGCAAGCCGTCGCCGCCGATTCCCGATTGGACGTGCCGATTCGGGCAGCGGGTCAAACCATCGGCGTTCTCGGACTCGATCGCCGAGGCAAAAATCGACCCTGGATGCTTGAAGAGCAAAACTTTGCCAATTATCTCGCCTATATGGCCTCTCTGGCACGGGAAGCCCGCGATCGCATCTTGGCAGAAACGGCCCTGCAACAGAGTGAGGAACGCTATGCTCTCGCCACCGCCCAGAGTCAGGTCGGTGTTTGGGATTGGTATCTGGGGGGCGATCGCATTTATCTGACCCCGAACCTGAAAGCAATGTTGGGCTATAGTAATGGGGAAATTCCCCACTCGTTTAAATCCTGGCTGGCGGGGGTTCACCCGGCCGATCGCAAATCGACGATTGCCGCGGTTCGCGCCTACTTCAAAGGCGATCGTTCTCTATGCGAAATGTCCCATCGGATGTTGCACCGAGATGGTCGCATTTGTTGGATTCTCTGGCGAGGGATGGCTTTTCGCGATCTCGACGGCAAACTGGCGCGGGTGGCGGGGACGGCAACGGATATCACCCAACTCAAGGAAGCTGAAGAAGCATTACGATCGACCCAGCAGCGTCTGGGATACCTACTCACCTCCAGTCCGGCAGTCATTTACAGCCGCCGTCCCGATCGCGATTATTCTACAACCTTTATTAGCGACAATATCGAGGAAATTTTGGGCTATTCGGTAGCTCAATGGCTGGCCGAACCGACATTTTGGCGCGATCGACTCCACCCATCGGATGCCCCCGCCGTTCTCGCGAGTTTAGCGGATTTGGGCGAAAGAGAGTACCACGTCAACGAATACCGTTTCCGCCACCGAGATGGGGAGTATCGATGGTTGCGCGACGAAGTGCGAGTGGTACGCGACGGGGTCGGGAATTCCGTAGAATGGATCGGTTCTTCGATCGATATTAGCGATCGCAAACAAGCCGAAGAGGAAGTCCGCGTCGCCTTGGAAAAAGAACGGGAACTCAACGACCTCAAATCCCGTTTCGTGACGATGACATCCCACGAATTCCGCACCCCTCTGGCAATTATCAAGTCTTCGGGACAATTGCTCGAGCGCTACGAATGGGAGAGAGCGCAACAACTCGAACAACTCGGGCAAATTCTCTCGGCCGCCCAACACATGACTCACTTACTCGATGATGTCCTGACTCTGGGACGCGCCGAAGCGGGTAAAGTGAATTTCGACCCTCAACCTTTAGAATTGACGCCCTTTTGCGAGCGCCTGGTCTCGGAAATTCGTGCCGGTCTCGGTGGCGATCGTACCATCGAACTAAGCATCGAAGCTGCCGATCGCACGATCCTCCCGGTGGTGGATGAAAAACTTTTACGACAAATTCTTGACAATTTGCTCGCGAATGCAATTAAGTATTCTCTTCCTGGCAGTCCGATTCGAGCCGCCCTGCGGTATCATCGAGATCGAGTTATCATCCAAATTCAAGATCGAGGAATCGGCATTCCACCTGAAGACTTACCTCATTTATTCGAGTCTTTCCACCGAGCGAAAAATGTCGGCACAATTCCGGGTACGGGATTGGGTTTAGCAATTGTCAAAAGGTGTGTTGAATTACATGGGGGTGCGATCGAAGTTACCAGTAAAGTCAGTGTAGGAACGACTTTTAGCGTAACATTACCGTTCAATAGCGCACGCAAACATGAAGAAAATATTAGTGATTGAAGACGAACAGCTATTACTCAAAAATATTTTGAGTATTCTCAAAGCAGAAGGGTTTGAAGCCATCGGTGCATCGAACGGTTCCATCGGCGTTCAAATGGCTGGCGACGAGCATCCCGATCTGATTCTTTGCGATGTGATGATGCCGGACTTAGACGGGTATGGCGTTCTCAAACAACTGCAAGAAGACCCGGAAACTAACTTAATTCCGTTCCTTTTTCTGACGGCAAAATCCGATCGGGCGGATATTCGTCAAGGAATCGAACTCGGTGCGGATGACTACCTCACGAAGCCTTTTGATATCGATGAACTGCTCCGGGCGATCGAAGCTCGTTTCAAAAAGCAAGAAGTATTTTACGGACGGATGAAGTCTCTATCGGAAGAACTCAACAAACTTCAACAGTTCGTGAGTGCAAAAGATGAGATGTTATCGAATTTAACCCAAGAACTGCGCCAACCGGTTTCTAACATTAACATGGCGCTCAAAATGCTCGAAAACGAACAACCCCCAGAGGCAAAAGAGCGCTATCTCAAAATCTTGAATGAGGAATTTGCCCGAGAAATTTCTTTGCTCAATCAAGTTTCGGAAGCACAAAAGTTGTTAACCCCCGAAAATGTTAGTCTTTTACGGCAGTTTGGAATGCTCAAGTAAGCTCGAAATCGGTGCAATATTTAATTAAAAATCTGGGTGAGGTGAGCATCGGGGGCATCGGGAGCTTCGGGGAAGTGGGGAGAGAATTGAGAGCATTTTAATGGAGTAATCATGGCTTTCACCTCAATCAAATTGAGCGGTTTCTAGCTCGCGGAAAAATTGTTTTCGCCATTGGGTATTCAGTTTGCGATCGGTTTTCAGTTCCAAAACTCGAATTCCTTCCTGGGGAAGAACTGTTAATCGATCGACGAACTGCTGCCAATCTCGAATCCGTTCGTACTCAACCCCATATGTCTTGCACAATGGCTCGAAATCGATCGGTTGTGGTGTCGCGAAAAACGTTTCAAAGGGCGGGTCAAATTGAGAAACAGGAAGCATTTCAAAAATTCCCCCCCCATTATTATTGATTAAAACAATCGTTAAATGACCGACAAAAAACTGACGCAGTAAAAAGCCATTGGTATCGTGAAGTAATGCCAAATCCCCCGTTAGCATGACGCTCGAGCGATGGCGGTGGGCAATTCCCAAGGCTGTGGAAAGGGTTCCGTCAATGCCATTCGCCCCTCGATTGAAAAAGGGTTGAATGCCCGAATTTCCCGGTTGCCAGAAAAATTCCACATCCCGAACGGGCATACTATTGGCGATGAAGAACGGCGTTTGAGGCGGTAGTACCCGAGACAGTAACCAGGCCGCTTTCGGTTCGACGATCGCATCGAGTTCCTCCATTGCCCGATCGATTTTTTCTCGGACTTGGTTTTCGGCTTCCCACCAGCGTTGGCAATACTGACCATTTCGGGAAATTTCGAGATGGTCGGGTACTCGCAGAGATTCGATCGCCCATCGTAAATGAGTGGTGTTGCCGTGGAGGGGATCGAAATTCTCCGCCGCCGGATCGAGAATCCAATGCCGGGGTTGATGAGTTGCCAGCCAGTTGCGCAGTTCCTTACTCGTGGGTAGTTCGCCAATTTGAACGACGACATCGGGACTTAAATCTCCGGCGAGTTGAGGGTGGCGGAGAATCCCATCGTAGGTGGAGATGAGATAGGGATTGAGGGAATGGTAATTGCGTACCGGAGATAACCCTTCCGCTAGAACCGGCCAGCCGAGGGTTTTGGCAAAATGGGCGATCGCCTTGCAATAGCGTTCTGGCTGCTGGGGTTGGGCAAGTCCGGCGATGATGATGCCCCGATCGCACTTTTCCCAAATTTGCCAAACCTCTGAAGCCCCATCCCCACCGATAACGGGCGACGATGCAGCAGATACAGCGGCAAAAAAGTCTGATGGAAACCCTCGGGCGAGTTCTGCGGCAGCAGCCTCCGGCAAAGGGGGTAGCGGATCGCGAAAGGGACAGTTGAGATGAACGACACCGGAGTGGGGGAAACGGGTGCGTTCCCAGGCGTGGGTGAGGGTTTGCCGCAGGTACGCCAGCATCGATAGTTCCAGAGACGGAATTGCGAGTTCGGCTTGCCAGTTGGGATAGTTGCCGTAGAGTTTGAGTTGATCGATAGCCTGTCCGGCGTGACAGCCTCTCAACTCTGGCGGGCGATCTGCGGTGAGGACGAGCAATGGTACTCGGCTTTCTCGGGCTTCGATAACGGCCGGATAATAATTCGCCCCGGCGGTTCCAGAAGTACAGACTAACACTGTTGGCAGTCCGGATTTTCGGGCGAGTCCGAGGGCAAAAAACGCGGCCGAACGCTCGTCGAGAACGGGAATGGCTTCGATACTGGGATGGGAGGCGAAGGCGATGGTGAGGGGGGTGGAACGGGAACCGGGGGAGAGGATGGCGATGGAGAGTCCGAGTCGGGCGAGGGTTTCGACGAGAACGGATGCCCACACCGTATTCGTATTGCGGAAGTCGATCGGCATTGGAGGGGTAAAATTAAGCGTTGGTACGCCCCGGTTTGAAGGCCGGAGAACTCGATGACGGATACCCAGCTACCCGAGATGATGTCGGTTTGGAACCAGACACTGGGATGGCAACCCAACTCAACGCAACAGCAACAGTTCGGCAACCTGTACGAGCTGATTTTACAGGGAAACCAGCAGCTCAATCTAACCCGCATTACCGAACCGATGGAATTTTGGGAAAAGCACCTTTGGGATTCCTTGCGAGGTTTGGGTGCCCTGCCCGAGTCTGTGCCTTCTCAACTGCGGGCGATCGATATCGGGACGGGGGCGGGATTTCCGGGTTTGCCCGTGGCGATCGTCCACCCGCAATGGCAGGTAACGCTGCTCGATTCTAAGGGTAAGAAGATCGCGTTTCTCGATACGTTGCGATCGACTCTCAATCTCTCCAACATCATTGCCCTCGCGGGAAGGGCGGAGAAAATTGCCAAACAGTCCCGGCACCGGCAAGCTTACGATTTAGCTTTGATTCGAGCGGTGGGTTCTGCATCGCTTTGCGCCCGGTACGCACTCCCACTGCTCAAATCTGAGGGAATCGCCATCCTGTATCGCGGTCGCTGGACTACCGAAGAAAAAGTATCGCTACAAAAAACAATAGACTCGATCGGAGGAACCCTCGAGTCTGTGGATGCATTCGAGACACCTATCTCTCGAGCCATCCGTCATTGTATTTATATCCGGAAAAGCTAACCCCTATTCTGACTAAATTGAAGATGTTTTTCGGGCGATCGCCACCGCATTTTGCATTTCTCGCCACGCTCTGACAATTTCAGCATGGAATAGTTTTTTCATTTCAGGTTCCGACAGGGGTGGCAGACTTGGGATCTTACTTGAGGGCGCAGACAAATGCATGATGTTTATCAGTAATTTCACATAAACTTCTTGTACGAGAGATCGATGCTTTTCTCAGCGATCGAGATCGCACAATTCTTGTGACTTAGATCGCTCAATGACCTGTAACGCTCAATTAGCTGGAAATATTGCTCATCGCAACCGAAAAAACTGAGAAAAAAGATTTCGGCCGTCTATTCTCACCCTCCATCTAAATTGGGCTAGAACTGACTGTGATGCTGATATACATTCTATGGGGTTAATTCGAGATTAAGGCTCGATCTGTAAAATGACTCAAAAAAATGTTACCAATCTTTAATAAAGTCATTAAAACAATTTTTCTCCTTCCATCGCACTACTTTCTCGGGTTTCGGGAAAGGAGGTTTAGAGGGCAAGAATCTGCGCCCTTGGTCAGTATTCGACGGACGATTGCCAATTATTACTCAATTGTTATGCCAATGTAAAATTCGAGCGCAAAGTGACTGAATAATTTGCTGCGAACTCTCCATAAAAATAATATCCCCACCGCATGGATGGGGATATTCAGAATCTTCTAGGTTAAGGTTGAGGTTGCTCAATCTACCCATGCAGAACCGTGATAGGGTTCCCCTTCAAAAGGTTGTACGCCAATCTCGGGGTATTGGTCATCGGTTGGGCTAAAAATACGACCCGCTGCTTCAAATAGGGATTGCATGGCATTCCTTATCATAAGCTCGATTTTCATAAGACTTAGACCTCTTACTTACGTATAAGTGACCGAATTTATATTTTCATTATAGAAAAAGCTTAAAACAATCGTTTATTTTGCAAAGAATGTTGACAGGGATTATCGAATGTTTACCTTTAGGTAAAGCTGAGTAACACTCGAAATGCAACTCGATCGCAAGATGGTAATTGGTAACAGCAGCTCGATAAAATTAACGTCAGTTCTGGATGGTTGTATCCGCTTCGGGCGCGCAATGGGGAACGGGGAATGGGAATGGAAGTGCCTTCCTAATCCGAAGAGGAGATTAACTCCAGAAAAATACGGACTCACGATTTCCACTTTTTTTCCGTTGTCTGTAGAAATTTCCAGGAGAGAGGAATCCTCGTCCGAATGAGAGGTGTCTTTCTTCTCGGCTGAAATTTCAGACTTCAGTCATCGATGGCTGGCGTTTAAGCAAAACTCAATGTAGCAGGCTCAAACCTTTACAGAACAAGCATTTTGGGTTTCCCCGACCGACATCGCCTCGAAACGCTAAAATCCCTTCAGGATAAAGCTTTGAGGATTCAATCGGTTAAATGGGTCTCAACTCCAAATCGGTTAAGTACCGCACCAACTCGCCAAATCCTTCCCCTTCAAGACTCTGGGTCATGTAAGCGGGAGGATGGGGGAGTATATCGAGATAATCGACAATATTAGCCACTCCCACGGAATGGGGGAAATAACCCGGATCGAATAGGGTGCGATCGTTGGGACTATCCCCCACTGTTAAAACCCGATCGCGATCGAACTGGGGAAAGTAATCCTGCAAAACTTGCAAAACCGCCGTCGCTTTTTCCTGGGCGATCGGTTTGATATGGCACTGCACGGTACTGTAGACAAAGTCCCAACCTTGCTCCTGGCATGCTGCCTCCATCCGTTGTAAATCCTGCAGACTCAACCCGGCGACATCAAACGTCCAATCCGTCAGTCGAAAAGGATTGTCCGCCGATTCTCGCAAGTGGGGAAAGTCCCGTTGCAGCAACTCGAAAACCCGCGCCAACTTTTGTCGGTGGGCGATGGGATCGGTAATGGGAGTCAGGGGAAGGGGATGTTCTCGATCTTTGAGGTAGAGTAACCCGCCATTTTCGGCGATCGCTCCCCACACCGGTAGGTACTGTGCCAAACCGCTCACCCAACCGGCAGATCTTCCCGTGACGATGACAACCGGAATCTGCAAGCGTGCCAACTCTTCCAAACCGGCGAGCAAACTGGAGGTAAACCGACCCTGTTGGGTTAACGTACCGTCCATATCCGTCGCCACCAAGCTGATTTTGGGGACCAATTGGGCGGCAATTTCTCGACAGAGCAATTTCGGAGACATATCGCGGTATTGAACGTCAGTTTGGGATCGAACCTTTTCCGGTCAGAATGGAATGTGGGCGGTATCGGGTTAAGTACTGGTATCAATTGAGCTTTGAGGGAGAGCGCGGAATTCTCTTTGGGTGGGGACATTTCCAACGATACGATTGTTAGAAATGCGAGCAAGATGTTTGTGCGTTCCGCACGCGCCCATGCGCACGATTGTCCTAACGCAACTGAATACAGCGATTGCTTTCTCTCTTCTCCCCCTCCCCCAACAACGCCAGCAACGCCTGCTCGAATCCAGCGAAACCTAAAGAACATACACTTGTCGGCTGCCTCCCATGTTCCCAAAACTATCCCGGCTGATTTTCACCCCTGTCTGTTGGAATGCAAGTGGAGGGCGATATACTAGTGACTAGCTCGTTCGAGCACCTAGAGGGTAGGGGAATAACGACCGATCTAACTCCATAAACTTCGAAGATCTCGGTGACTCAACACCTTAAATAGACCGGCCAGACCGGTTAACGAACATTCGATCGCATTTACCGATCTCGGTGGTGGGCGGACGGTGCATTCTATTCATAAGATAGAAATATCCAATCGTGTCAGTAACGTCTTATGTCAGATCCCATTGTTCTCGTCGAGCCGACTTTAGCACAAACCCCGTTTCCATCTCAAGGACAAACAGTCCCCAATAGCTCCCTGATGATGGGGGTTCTTGGGTTTGTTTCCGTTGGGGCGATCGTGGCAACAATTTTATCGCGAGTTCAGATGAGCAAGCTCAATAAAAAGCTCAGAACCGAAGAATTTAAAAATCGCGAACTCCAAAAGAAATATAAGCACGCCATCGCTACCATCGGCAAGATGGAAAAGAATCCCGACCTGATTCACTCGCGGGAGTTTAATCTGGATTACTTGCGGATGCGAATGGAAGAAGAAACCTTCCATTTTGCCGTGGTCAATCAGATTAAAGTGAAGGTCAAAAATAAAATCAGCGTCGCCCTGCGTCCCAATGCAGATAATCGGGGGGCGGGACGGTTGGTGGATGAGACGTTTGATGTGGAACACGAAACCGGTGTGGGTTCTCAAACCAAAAAGAGAGTTCTGTTCCGGATTCAAATCAAGATGACGAAGTTGCCGACGCAACCCACCTCCGCCACGATCGGTCAAATTATCGACTGTATCGAAACCTATCTGAGTCCTGCCGGAGATCGCGATACTTGGCAGCCGGCGATCCAGGGTCGCGTGGCGTACATCCATTGGGACCAAAATGCCAAGCCCACTCCTTTGTTGGTGCTCGAACAAACGAATGAAGGGGTCAATGTCACCTTCCGTACTAAGCGCAGCGCTCATGGTGCCTACGCCATGGAGGAAGAGAAAGCTAAAGCCATTCCCTCTGCTGCTGCCAAACAAGCCGGTACTCGCACGACCCGACGAGCGGGAGCAAAACGCCCGGTTGCCAAGGCGTCCAGACCGACCCGAACCGCAAATACCCGAATTCGATAGGCTAAAAGCGTGTCCGTAGTTTCGATCGACCAGCCGACACAAACTCTTTCCACATCAGGGTGAGATTTGGGGGGTAACATCTGGGTTTGATGTTGGACGCTCGTATATTTGGATCGAAAGATTCTCGATCGACTTGAACGCCCTGTTGCCCGATCTGCTGAAATTGTGACGTTTGCCTGCGGTGTTACCGTTCTTTTGGAGTCCCACTCGAGAACTGGAGAAAAAAAAATTTGAAAAAAATTGTATTTTGTTGGTAACGATGCTAAGATTAATAACTGTGGTCAAAATTCATGGGTCGGTGCCCGAGTGGTTAATGGGGGTGGACTGTAAATCCACTGGCTATGCCTACGCTGGTTCGAATCCAGCCCGGCCCACCACAAATCAAGACCGAGTCATTCGGTTGTTGCCCTTGTAGCTCAGTGGTAGAGCGCACCCTTGGTAAGGGTGAGGTCACGAGTTCAATCCTCGTCAAGGGCTTTTTAAAAGTAGTGTAGCACTTTAGCTTCGTCATATTTCAAAAGAGTCTGTCTCCAATTGGGAATCGGAAACGATCTTTTATAACTCAACTCGCCCAGCTTGCACGATCGCCTCGGGGTTGAGAGTCATGTTAGTTCGAAGGGCTTACCATCTCTCATTAACGTCAGTTTTGCTGAAGCAGCCTCGCCGAGATACCGATTCTCGATGAGGTTCGGGCGGTCGGCAAGCTTCACGAAAGCGAGGGTACAACACTCGAGTCATGGGTGAAAGATTAGAATCGTCGATGATTTGTCAAGCCCTACACGCCACTAAGCCCTCTGGAGGGTCACCGCGTCACCGTCCCACCCTCACCGGAAACAGTCTGAGCCAAATCTGAGCCACAACGGACGTTAATTGGGGCTTGTTGAATCAGTCATTCGCACTATGATAGATACATTTGTTTGTTCTCGATCGTCCCGATAAGCCGATCGCCTCAAATGCGAGTTTTTGAAAGAGTCTTTGAAATATCATGCGCGTTTTATTAAACTACCCGGTGTTTCCGCCAACGTTTTGGTCCTATGAAAAAATTCTCGAGTTAGTCGATCGCAAAGTTTTGCTGCCTCCCCTGGGATTGGTAACGGTGGCGGCGATTCTACCCCAGGAATGGGAGTTTAAACTCGTCGATCGGAATATTCGCGCGGTGACGGAAGAAGAATGGGAGTGGGCGGATCTGGTACTGATATCGGCGATGATCGTTCAAAAAAGCGATTTTATCGACCAAATTCGGGAAGCCAAACGACGGGGAAAACCGGTAGCTGTGGGTGGTCCCTACCCCACATCCGTACCTTCGGAAGCCCAAGAAGCCGGGGCGGATTTCTTAATACTCGATGAAGGAGAAATTACCCTGCCGATGTTTGTGGAAGCCTTGGAGCGCGGGAAAACCAGCGGTACGTTCCGCAGCAGCGAAAAACCCGATGTCACCACAACTCCCATCCCCCGCTACGATTTGCTGGAGTTTGATGCATACGATTCGATGTCGGTGCAGTTTTCTCGAGGTTGTCCGTTTCAGTGCGAGTTCTGCGATATTATCGTCCTCTACGGTCGCAAACCCCGCACCAAAACCCCCGCCCAATTGTTGCAAGAGTTAGACTATCTCTACGAGTTGGGGTGGCGGCGCGGTATTTTCATGGTTGACGATAATTTTATCGGCAACAAACGCAATGTCAAACTACTGCTCAAAGACCTCAAAGTTTGGCAAGAAGAACATCAGTATCCATTTGCATTTAATACCGAAGCCTCTGTGGATTTAGCCGCAGATCCCGAATTAATGGAAATGATGGTTGAATGTAACTTTAATGGGGTTTTCTTGGGCATTGAAACCCCCGACGAAGAGAGTTTGAAGCTCACGAAAAAGTTTCAAAATACCCGATCGTCTCTCTCGGATACTGTCGATAAAATTATTCGGGCGGGATTGCGACCGATGGCCGGATTTATTATCGGTTTTGATGGGGAGAAATCCGGTGCGGCCTCGCGAATTATTCGGTTTGTGGAAGAAGCGGCGATTCCCACAGCCTTATTTGGTATGTTACAAGCTCTACCCAATACGGCTCTTTGGGAACGTTTAGAAAAGGAAGAGCGTTTGGTTCAGAGCGATCGCCAAGATATCAATCAAAGCACGTTGATGAATTTTATTCCCACTCGTCCGATCGAGGAACTCGCGCGGGAATTTATCGATGCCTTCTGGGGACTTTACGATGCAGAAGCCTTTTTAGATCGGACCTATCGCTGTTTTCTCAAAATGGGAACGCCTAAGTTTAAAGCCCCCTCTAAACTGCCGAGTTGGATCGATGTTCGTGCGTTGGCGATCGTCGTTTGGCGGCAAGGTTTTAAACGCAGCACTCGCTGGAAATTCTGGCATCACCTGTTCGGCATTCTCAAGCACAATCCCCAGGTTTGGGACTACTACTTAACCGTGTGCGCCCACAACGAGCATTTCTTGGAATACCGCCAAATCGTGCGGGATGAAATCGAGCGGCAGTTGGCGGAGTTTCAAGCCCAAAACTCGATCCGAAATCAGCAAAAGGAAGTCGAAGCGATCGCGCCTTAAAGGGAAGCCAGGGCTTTGGGGGCAAGGGAAGATTCACAGTGGGAGCATCTTGCTCCCGTTTTCCCCGTTTCTCCCTCAGCTCCCCTTTCTCTCTCTTCCCCCGTTTCTCGAGTCACTGCGAGACCTATTTCTCACCCTCGCCATCTTCCGATGTCAGCAGGGGAATTTCACTGATAGTCAACTCTTCAATCAGTTCGCGGGTTAAGCCTTTTTCTTCAAGCTGGGTGATGAGCTTGTTGAGTTGCCACCACACCAATCCGCTGCTGAGGAGAGCTGTTGGCAAGGCAATTAGATAGGAAATGGCTGGGGGGATACCGAAGATGGATAGACCCGCACCCAGGAAAAGGCACGCACCCGCAGTGGCACCAATAAAGGGAAGTTTAAGTTGAGACCCTTTGAGGGAGACGAGTAGGCGACTGGAGCGACTTTTCGACCATTCGGAGAGCGATCGCACCAAGGTATAGTAAATAGCCGTTCCGGAGGTAATGCCGATAAAAATGCCGGCCAAGACAAGGAAATAGGGCGGTTGAGAATAGTACATAATTATTGTGTTTCTGTTGCGTTATTGTTAAGTTTAGCGATCGGCGCTCTTGCGATATAATACCAGTTTTCATCGCCTTCCCCGCGCCATCGCCTCGAGTTCCACCTCACGCGAAATCCGCCGCACTGATGGCAATCGCATCAATTTGAGAGAGGATGACGAGGGTTTCTCCAGTACTGGTGAGAGAGATGGAAGTGTCGCCGCCAGTTTGAGCGATCGTTAATTCCTCAAAAGTTAACTCTTCTGTAAGGAGGAGTAAATCTTCACCGTCCTCGAAGTCGGCGATCGTATCAGTTCCGCGAGCGGGTGCGAGTACGAAGCGATCGCTGCCGTTCCCCCCACGTAAACTGTCCCTGCCAAAATCTCCGCTGAGACGATCGTCTCCGTCTCCTCCGGTGAGGGTATCATCGTTTTTCCCCCCGAACAAACTATCGCTACCGAGGTCTCCAAACAGTTCGTCGTTTTCGGTATTTCCAAACAAGATATCGTTATTTTGACCGCCGAAGATTGTATCGCTGCCAATTTCTCCGAGCAGTACGTCATCTTGTTGGTTCCCATAAATTAGATCGTTGTCTCGTCCGCCAAATAAAAGATCGTTATCGGCATTTCCCACTAACGTATCGTTACCAGAATTGCCGAAAATTGTATCGTTTCCACTCGCTCCAAACACGAGATCGTTTCCCGCTAACGCTGCAGCGAGATCGTCGCTATTTTCTAAAGTAACGGTATCGTCATTCGGGGTAAAAAGTGTCTCTTCGGGTAAAATTCCGCCTACTTCAAACGCACCGATATCGATTTGTCCGTCCGTCCGCAACGCGCCGCGTCCGTCGGTGGTTACGTTGGCAAGATTCCGTCCAGCATTAATCGCCGCACTTCCTGAAAGTAAGGCATGGGTGAGAATGCTGCCCCCATTATCTTGGAGGGGACTTAAATTGGGATCGGCGATCGTGACGCTAGCGGTAATTCGGCGTTCTTCCACCCCACTATTGGTAATACCGGGAAACTGAAGATTATTACCGCCATCTTCAAGTTGAAGATTGGTTTGTTGGTCGGTATTATTAGAATCTCTAGCAGTATTATTAGCAACAATAGTATTGGTTAATGTAACGGGATTCGTCCGACTAAAAATTGCGCCACCGTTACCGCCAGCTCTGTTATTTACGAGGGTTGTATTGGTAATATTGGTGGGACTTGAAACTCGCAGCGCACCCCCAACACCCCCGCCATTACCATCATCGGCAATATTCCCAGAAAAGGTGCTATTGGTAACCGTAACATCAGCGGTTTCAAAGGCAAAAAATCCACCACCGCGATTCAACACGCGATTGTTAGCAATAGTCGAATTTTCGACAAATAATTCACCGTCCGTATGCCAAATTCCACCCCCTTGAGATTCTCCAGCCACATCGAGAATCACTTCGTTATTAATAAACGTGCTGCCCTCAATCCGAGCCACATCGGGATCGTAGAGAAAGAAGAAAACTCCCCCACCCCGTCCGGCACTGCGATTCCTCTCAAATAAAGTATCTCGGACTAAAATCAGTCCGCCGGAAGTGGTATCGTTACGATCGCTTGCCCCATCGACAAAAATCGCCCCACCAAAGCCGTTAGGATTGGTAGTAGATGCACCGGGGGTGGCATCATTACCGATGAAGCGGGAGTTTTCAACGGTTAAACCACTCAGAAGGTTGTAAACTGCACCGCCGTTAATGCCTTGATTGTTCGTAAAGTTACTATTTTGAATGGTAGTGGTATTGAAGGCAAAAATACTAATTGCCCCACCGCTAAAACCATCGGTGGAGGTCGATCGATTGCCGTCAAATTGGCTGTTGGTTATCGCGATATTACTGCGAGAATTAACAGCAACTGCCCCACCTTGTCCGCCAGTATTGTTGAGAAATTGACTGTTTTCGATCGTCAGATCGTTCTGTCCTCGTGCGAAAATTGCCCCACCGCGATCGGTAGAAAATCCATCGATGAGGGTGAGGTTTTGCAGGGTAAACTCCACCCCCGAGGCAATATTAAAAATGCGACTGGCATTATTCCCGCTGAGGGTTAGCCCCACAGCATTTGCCCCATTGATAGTGAGAGGTTTATCGACGGTTAATTCCGTGCCATCGAGGCTAATCCTTTGGTTCGCTAGACTCCCATCAAAGGCAATGGTATCCCCCGGTTGGGATAGGGCGATCGCCTCGCGCAGGGAACCGGAACCGCGATCGGCAGTGGACGTAACAGTCAGAGTTGGCATATGGCTGATGGAAAATGATGGGCCCAGATGTCACTCAAGCCCAACGGGGCGCTCAGTCAGCAGTCGTATCGTTTAAGCCCGAATGAAGCGGAACGCACGCCTCTTAATTGATGAAGACAAAATTCCGACTCAATTCATTTGTTAAATCCTCTGATTTTCAACAGAGGTCAAACTGATGACTGATTGACTTTCAACTTATGACTTGCGAACTCAAACCCGATCGCCCCATACCACCGATTTACCACGATTCAGAATGGGTTGGGAAGGGGGTTAACAGACCTAAACGGCCCCCAGAAGACTGGCCAGAAGTGCTTTTTGAGCGTGCATCCGATTTTCCGCTTGGTCCCAAACCCGTGACTGAGAACCTTCGATCGCCCCGTCGGTAATTTCTTCCCCCCGATGGGCCGGCAGACAGTGCATGACGATCGCCTTCGGATCGGCTTTTGCCAGTAGTTCCTCGTTGAGTTGATAGGGTTGAAACTTGGGAATGCGGCTGTCGGCATCATCTTCTTGCCCCATACTCGCCCAGACATCGGTATAGAGGACGTGAGTTCCCGTTGCCGCACTGACGGGATCGTTGGTGACCGCGACTTCCGTGCGTCCCCCAGCCAGGGCAGTCGCTTGGTCGACGATCGCCGCATCTGGCTCGAATCCTGGCGGAACCGCCACCCGCACGTTCACCCCCATCATGGCACAACCGAGGAGTAGGGAGTGCGCTACGTTATTGCCATCACCGACATAGGTGAGGGTAGCATCGGTCATGTCGGGGAAGTTTTCCTCAAGGGTGAGCAAATCCGCCAGGGCTTGACAGGGGTGGGCCAAATCCGTGAGGGCGTTGATAACGGGGATGCTAGCACGCTTGGCGAAGGTTTTTAAATCTTCTTGCTTGAAGGTGCGAACGGCGATCGCATCGAGATAGCGATCTAATACCCGTGCCGTATCGGCCAAGGGTTCTCCCCGGCTGACTTGGGTAACGCTGGGATTGAGATCGATGACTTGACCCCCCATTTGGTACATGGCAACGGAAAAGCTGACTCGGGTGCGGGTGGAAGCCTTGTAGAAGAGGAGGCCCAAGACTTTAGAACACCGAGGTTCGATCTCCGAAGCTTTTACCTGAGCGGCTAAGTGTATCAGGTCTCGTAACTCCTCAACGCTCAGGTCTGCTAAACTCAATAAGTCCCTTCCTTTGAGTGTATTCATATTATTTCTAGTGTGGATGACATCAATTGGGGGTGCGTTTATTTTTGGCTCGCTTGTTCCGTAACACCCCAAGCGCTGAGATTGGTAAACTATACCACAAGATTCCCATCTAACTGAGTTGAACTTATACTTCAAGATAGAAGCGGGAATGTTGCTCGAGTTGTCCCGTGTCTAGCATTGCTCAACTCCAATTCTCTACTTTTTGATTTTTGACTGAATTCCCCTCATTGAACTAGTCCGTTGAGTCGGCTTGCCGGGCCGAAAACTCTAACGCGGTTTTACCCTCAGATTGCCTCTGGTCTCTATGATTTCTTTCCTGCACTATCAGATCGTTGAAGCCATTTATCAAAGTAAAACAACAGCAGTCTATCGAGGTTATCGCCAACCCGATCGACTTCCCGTTGCGATTAAAACATCTATTTCCGATTATCCACCGATTGCTGATGTGGCGAAGCTTAAATACGAATATGAAGTCGTATCTTCCCTCAAAAGTGACGGGGTGATTCAACTTTACAGCCTGGAAACCGATCGCAATCGCGTGGCTTTAATTGAAGAAGATTTTGGCGGTCGATCGCTCGATTCTTCAATCGTCCTCGAGTCTTTAGAACTGCTCGATTGTTTGAAAATTATTGGGCAGGTGGCGAAAACGTTGCATGATGTTCATCAACATAACATTATTCATAAAGATATTAAACCGCAAAATATTTTGTTCAATCGAGACAGTGGGGTTGTCAAACTCGTAGACTTTGGGATCGCCTCCCGATTATCGCGAGAAACGGCAGTATTGACCGATCCCCATATGTTTGAAGGGTCTCTTGCCTATATGTCTCCCGAACAAACCGGACGCATGAATCGTGCCATCGACTACCGCACGGACTTTTATTCCTTAGGGGTTACATTCTACCAGCTTTTGACAGCCAAACTGCCATTCGATTCCACCGATCCAATGGAATTAATCCACTCTCATCTTGCCAAAGTTCCCGCTCTTCCCCATCAAATTTGTCCCCACATTCCGCCACCGATTTCTAAAATTGTGATGAAATTGCTCTCGAAAACGGCCGAAGAGCGATATCAAAGTGCGTTAGGACTGAGTGCGGATTTACAAATTTGTATCGAGAAGTTGGAAAGGGAAGGACGGATTGCACCTTTTTCGATCGGTCAGCAAGATCGTTCGAATACATTGCAAATACCCCAAAAACTTTACGGTCGCGATGAAGAAGTCTCTCGAGCACTTGAAACCTTTCATCGAGTGAGCTTGGGAGCGACTGAATTTATGGTAATTTCTGGATATTCTGGAGTGGGAAAATCTGCTTTAGTGCGCGAACTTCACAAACCGATCGTCCAGCAAAATGGGTATTTTACCTTGGGAAAATTTGAGCAATTTAAACGAAATGTTCCCTATTGCGCTCTCGTTCGGTGTTTGTCGGAATTGATTCGACAAATTCTAACCAAAAGTACGCCCCAAATTCAAGTGTGGAAAAATAAAATCCTCAATGCTGTGGGCGAGAACGGACGAGTGTTAAGCGATCTGGTTCCAGAAATCGAATTGATTATCGGAACGCCACCGGCATTAACGGCTTTAAGTGGTTCGGAATTGCAAAATCGCTTTAATACTGTGTTGAAAAATTTTTTTCAACTTTTTGCCGATCGTCAACATCCTCTCGTGATTTTTTTAGATGATTTGCAATGGGTCGATTCATCATCGCTAAAATTTATCGAATATTTGGCTAAATCTACCTCTATCTCATACTTAATGATAGTGTTCACCTATCGTGCAAATGAAGTTGGGGAGGCTCACTCTTTTATATTCACTTTGGATAAATTTGAAAGAAGTGAAATCCCCATTCATAGAATTCATTTAGAAAACCTCAAAATTACTCAAATCAAAAATATTCTAGCCGATACATTTAAGGTGCCTATCGATCGAGTTCGCTCTTTGGCTAGTCTTATCTTTGAAAAAACTCAGGGAAATCCTTTCTTTATTAATCAATTTTTAGATGCACTATACCGAGAACATATTTTATATTTCGAGACGCGATCGGGTGAATGGACGTGGGACATTCAGAAGATTCAACAAATAAAAATATCAGATAATGTCGTTGACTTAAATATTAAAAAACTAAAAAGTCTTTCAATTGAAACTCAAAATATTTTGATGTTAGCATCATGTATTGGCAATCGATTCGATCTCAAAATGCTTTCGATTGTCAATCAGCGAACGATGAGTGAAACGGCCATGCAGTTATGGGAAGCATTACAAGAGGGGATAATTATCCCTTTAAACAACAACTATAAAATGTTAATGTTTCCGAATGCCCAGGAAGAGCGTTTAGAACCCAATTTATTTCCCGTTTCCTATAAATTTTTACACGATCGAGTTCAACAAGCTGCGTACTCTTTAATTTCAACGGAAATCCAGACCGATATTCGTCTCAAAATCGGTCAGCTACTGCTGGGGCAAACCCCCGCGGAAGAGTTAGAGGAGAAAATTTTTGAAATTGTCAATCAACTGAATGTTGCCATTGACTTGCATCGAACACCTGTCGAAAAAATTACACTAGCCCAGTTGAATGAAATGGCAGCCCAAAAAGCCATAGCGGCGGCCGCCTACGAACCCGCTTTAAACTACTTAAATCTTGGAATTTCCGTTCTATCAGAAGAGAGTTGGAAGACCCATTACGAATTAACCGTCCAACTTTATCTCAACGCCATTGAAGTCAATTTTGTGATGGGGAACTTTGACGAAGCCAACCGCCGAGCGGACATCGCATTAAAGCAAGTCAAAACGACCTTCGATCGCGCTCGAATTTACAAACTCAAGGTCACTTTTTACGGTCTGCGCCAGCAAATGTACCCAGCCATCGATCTGGGATGGCAAGCCATCGGGATGCTTGGATTTGAGATCTCTCCCCCATCATCGATCGAAACCTCCGATTGGCCTTCACCCCAAGATCTCAAAGACTTACCCCCCTTAACAGATGAGGGCGGGGTACTGGCGATGGAATTACTCACCGAAGCCAGCTTGTGGGCTTACTGGGTCGACGTTCGCACCCTCGAACAAATTGTCACCGCCCAACTCGAGCTCGGTCGCACCCACGGCTACTCCCCCCATTGCGCCATGGCTTATATCTGCTGCGGCGCGATCGCCTGCGGTCTGCACGACGATTTGCCAACAGCCACTCGCTGCGCCCAACTCGCACTGACCCTCGTCGAAGGCGATCGCTTCCTTCAATGTTCGATCGATACCATTTTCGCAGCCAATATCGCCCCCTGGCGAGAGCCAATTCGAGAAAGCCTCCCGGTTCTGCTCGATGCCATTCAAGTGGGACGGGAAACGGGGCATCTGGCCGGGGTGGGTCTTGGGGCCGTGGAATACTGCCACTATCTCTTTTGGGCGGGGGACTCCTTGCTCGAGATCGAGTCCGAGCAAGCCAAAATTCTCAGTTTGTTGCGAGAACTCCAACTCGAAAGTGCCCTGACCGTTGCCGGGATTTGGGGGCAACTGGTCTTAAATCTAGCTCGCGAGGAGTCTTGCGAGATCGTCGATCCCTTGTGTTTGGTGGGGGTTGAATACGACGAAACCGCAATGCTGCCAGATTTATATCGGGCAAAAAACCGGGCGGCTCTGTGCTGCCTCTACATTGCGAAAACTATTTTGGGCGCGATTTTCAACCACCCGTCTCAGGCCTTAGAAAACGCCCAGCGCGCCGCCGAACAAACCGACGCGATGGTGGGATCGATCGCGATCGCCACTCGCAACTTTTACGAGTCTCTGGCCTTGCTCGGATGTAGCGCCCTCGACGATCGCAGCCAGCTACGAATGCAATATCTGGCGCGGGTAGAAACCAACCAAAAACGGATGAAAGTCTGGGCGAACTCGGCTCCGGCCAACTACCAACATTGTTACGAACTCGTCGAAGCCGAGTTCGCCCGAGTGCTGGGGCAACCCCTTCAGGCGATGGAGTACTACGATCGCGCCATCGAGTCCGCCGCACAAGCCCGGTACTTGCGAGAACAGGCTCTCGCCAACGAGTTAGCCGCTCGTTTTTACTTTTCCTTGGGGCGAAATCAAGTGGGTAACCTGTATCTCAAAGAAGCCGCTCGCAGTTATGGCCTGTGGGGCGCAAACCGCAAAGTGGCAGCCTTAGAAGCCCAATATCCCCAACTCGCTCGAGTCCGAGCCGATCGAACCCGCAGCGATGGCTTCGGCAACGACTCTCCCCCCGTTCACAGTACCTTTCGCGGTCACCAAACCAATACCCTCGATTTCGCCACGGTGATGAAATCCTCCCAGGCCCTATCCGGTGAAATTCTCCTAGAAGGGTTACTCGATACCTTGATGAAAATCGTCCTCGAAAATGCCGGCGCTCAAATGGGATTTCTGATTTTCGTCAAAGGCGATCGCCTCACCATCGAAGTGGCAGGTTCCGTGGAACTCGATCGGGTGGCCGTGCGCTACTCCCTCCCCGTCGAACAAAGCCAGCAGTTACCGGTTTCGATCGTCCACTACGTCGCCCGAACCCAAAAATCTGTTCTCCTCAACGATGCAACCGCCGACTCCAACTTCGTCACCGATCCCTACATTCAAGAGTACGAACCGAAATCGGTGCTGTGCGCCCCCATTCACAGTCAGGGCAAACTTATCGGTTTGGTGTATCTAGAAAATAACTTAGTCTCCGGCGCATTTACCCCCGATCGCCTCACCGTCTTGACCCTCCTGTGCGCTCAAGCAGCCATCTCCCTGGAAAACGCCACCCTCTACCAAAACTTGCAGGAATCCGAAACCCGAGAACGGGAAAAAAATACCAAACTGCAGGATTCTCTAGAAGAACTCCAACAAGCCCAATTGCAACTGGTGCAAAGCGAGAAAATGTCTGCCCTCGGTCAGCTCGTTTCCGGCGTCGCCCACGAAATCAACAATCCCGTCAGTTTCATCGCCGGTAATATTACCCTGGCTCAAAACTACCTCGAAGATTTGAGCGAGCACCTCGACCTCTATCGCCAAGCCTTCCCCGAACCGGGTGCGGAAATTGAAGACAATGCCGAAGATATCGATCTCGACTACCTGCTCGAAGATGCCCCGAAGTTAATCGAGTCGATGAAAGTGGGAACCGATCGCATTCGCCAAATCAGCCAGTCGTTACGCACCTTCTCGCGATCGGATACCGATGCTAAAGTGGCCGTCGATATCCACGACGGCATCAAAAGTACCCTGTTGATTTTGAAACACCGCCTGAAAGCCAACGACAAACGTCCGGCGATCGAAATCATGGAAGAATACGGGGATTTACCGGCCATCGAGTGCTACGCCGGTCAACTCAACCAAGTTTTCATGAATCTGATCGCCAATGCCATCGATGCCCTCGAAGATGCCAACGAAGGACTCAGCTACCGGGAAGTCGCCGCCGATCCGAATCGGATTACCATCATCACTGCCATCAACGAAAATTCAAAGCGGGCGATCGTCCGGATTCGGGATAATGGGGCGGGAATGACACCAGAAGTACGGCTCAAAGTGTTCGAGCGTTTGTTTACCACCAAGCCCGTGGGACAAGGAACCGGATTGGGGCTATCCATCAGCCATCAGATCGTCACCCAAAAGCACGGCGGCCACCTCAGTTGCGAGTCCACCCCTGGGGTGGGGACGGAATTTACGATCGAGATTCCGATGTGAGCCAGTTGCTCTTTATCTTTCCCGGAATCGGGAATCGCTCGGACACCGGGCAGTTGGGTCTTTGGCATACATTCTTGACACTCCCCGCTCGCGCATAGACGGGGATTCTCCGGACTTTAAGCCCGAATATCCTCGTTTACAACTAGTGCTACGAGGTTCCTGCCCCGATTCCGTTCGCCAGCAAAACTGGCGGAATCGTTTCTGACAAGCGTTACTTTCCGAGAGTCCCCCGGTAGTATCTTCGATTGATTTCGCCCGAAGACAAACCCCGCACGTTCAAGTCTTCCACCACAACCGCATCAACTTTTCGATGGGCTTGGTTGGCAACCTTCCACAGGTAGGAATCGCGTTTCTGGGTGGCTTTACGATGTAGCTTCGAGACTTCCACCGCAGCCTTTGCCCGGTTACGAGAACCCTTGGCTTTCCGACTCACTCGTCTGTGACGAATTCGCAACCGTCTGCGGGTCGCTTTATTTGTGGCGAACCTGGGGTTCTCAGCAAAGCTACCGTCACTGAACGAAGCGAGTTGGTTGATGCCGAGGTCTACACCCTTCGCACCTTTGACATCAGCCATTGGAAGCTGAGGTACATCGTCGGGAACCGTCACCAAAACGGACATGTACCACCCGTCTACCTTTTTGGTGATGGTGACGCTACCCCGCTTCAATCCTTCCATAGAGCGGGAATCGTGGAACCGCATCCAACCGATGAAGGGTAGGTAGACTTTGCTGATGCGGTGTTTGCGATCGCGGCGGTCAAACTCCGTTGGTTTGTACGCGAAGCTTGTAAACTGGTGCGCTCTTTTGAACGTGGGATACCCACCCAGCCCCTTATAGAAACGGCTAAGGGCTGCATCTAGGCGAGCGAGGTTACGCTGTAGAACGTCAGAGTGTACCCGCTTTGCGTAGCTATTACATTTCCTAAACTGGGTTAAAGCTTTACTCTGAATACCACCCGGAGAATCCCAAGAAGTCTTAGACGGCTTGACCACTTCGCCCGTTTTCCGATCCACCTTGGCTCTGGTGGTCTTGGTTAAGGGAATATCAAATGGTTGTACGCCATGCTTACGAACGGGACAAGTCAGAGTACAACACAGCGCACCAAACACCTCGCGAGAATCGAGATCCCAGTGAGCGCCATCGGTGTAAGGTTAGCGTCGGGAGTATGTCACGAGGAAGTCAAGGAAGTCGTCACCCATGCCCCCTCGTAGCGATGATGAACTTTGAGTTGGGTCCGGTGAGTGGATTCATGGCACAGGTCTATTATAGTTATATGTAACCTTTTTTTAAGAACGACTCAAAAGCCTCTATTACCGCGAAGGAGCGACCGTGCAGCCAACCGACCATACTCAATTCACCGATAAAGCCTGGGATGCGATCGTCAATTCGCAAGATATCGCCAAGCGCTACAAAAACCAGTATTTAGAGGTGGAACACGTGGCGATCGCCCTGCTCGAACATGCGGATGAGTCCCATCAAATTCTCCAGGCGGTAGGGGTAGATGTGGAATCGTTACTCCCCCAACTCGACTCCTTTGCCAAGCGCCACCCGAAATTGATGCGCATCGAGCAACTCTATCTGGGGCGCAACTTGGATATCATGCTCGATAAAGCTGAGGAAGCGCGACAAAACTTCCAGGCCCAACAAATCGATGTCGGTCATCTGCTGCTGGGATTTGCCGAGGACGATCGCATCGGACGGCGGGTGCTGAAAAATTTGGGGGTCGACCAATCCAAACTCGCCGCAGCCATCGAACGGGTGCGCGCCGCCACTCAGGCGAAAAAAGCCAAGAAAGCCAAAAAAGCCAAAGCTGAAGAAGAGGAAAATCCCCTCGAACGCTACGGACGGGATTTGACAGAAGAGGCGCGGGCGGGAAAACTCGATCCAGTCATCGGGCGAGATGAGGAAATTCGCCAAACCATCGGCATTCTCTCCCGTCGCCGTAAAAATAACCCGGTTCTCATCGGCGAACCGGGGGTAGGAAAAACCGCCGTTGCCGAAGCCCTCGCCCAGCGGATCGTCAACGGCGACGTGCCCGAATCCCTGAAAAATCGCAAACTCATTTCTTTGGATATGGGGAGTTTGATTGCCGGGGCGAAGTTTCGGGGGGAATTTGAGGAACGGCTGCGATCGGTTCTGCGAGCGGTGACCAGTTCCGGGGGACAAATTATCCTGTTTATCGACGAACTCCACACCGTCATCGGCACCGGTTCGGGGGGGTCTCAGGGCACCATGGATGCGGGGAACCTGCTCAAACCCATGCTCGGTCGGGGGGAATTGCGCTGCATCGGGGCAACGACCATCGAAGAGTTCCGCAAGCATATCGAAAAAGATAAGGGGTTAGAGCGGCGGTTTCAACAGGTCTACGTCGGTCAACCCAGCGTCGAGGATACGATTTCGATTTTGCGCGGGCTGAAGGAACGCTACGAAGTCCACCACGGGGTCACGATTATCGATTCGGCCCTGGTGGCGGCGGCGACGCTGTCCAATCGCTACATTACCGATCGCTTTTTGCCCGATAAGGCGATCGATTTGGTGGATGAGGCGGCCGCAACCCTGAAAATGGAGATTACCTCCAAACCGGCGGAACTCGAAGATATCGATCGTCGGGTGATGCAGTTGGAGATGGAAAAACTCTCCCTGGAGGCAGAGGAAGAGCGCTCGGGGGCGGGGGTCAATACTGCATCCCAAGACCGTTTGGGTCGCATCAACTCGGAAATCGAGCAACTCAAAGACAAGCAACAGCAACTCACCTCTCGGTGGCAAACGGAAAAGCAACTCCTCGATGCGATCGCCCACCTGAAGGAAGAAGAAGAACAACTGCGGCTGAAAATCGAACAGGCGGAACGCAAATCGGAGTTGGAGTTGGCGGCGCGGCTGAAATACGGGGAACTGGCCGTCGTCCAGCACGATCGCGAAGCCCGAGAAGCGGAACTGCTCAAATGGCAATCCTCGGGGATGTCCATGCTGCGCGAAGAAGTAACCGACGCGGATATTGCCGAAATCGTCGCCAAGTGGACGGGGATTCCCGTGAATCGCCTCCTGGAGTCGGAACGGCAAAAACTGCTCCAACTCGAAGCCCAACTTCACCAACGAGTGATCGGTCAATCGGTTCCGGTTGCTGCGGTTGCGGCTGCCATTCGTCGCGCCCGCGCCGGGATGAAAGACCCCGGAAAACCCATCGGTTCCTTCCTATTTATGGGGCCAACGGGGGTGGGGAAAACTGAACTCGCCCGGGCCCTCGCCGCCTCCCTCTTCGACGATCGCGATGCCTTGGTGCGTATCGATATGTCGGAATATATGGAGAAGCACTCTGTCTCTCGATTGGTGGGGGCACCTCCGGGATACGTGGGATTCGAGGAAGGGGGGCAACTCTCGGAAGCGATTCGCCGCCAGCCCTATTCGATTCTCCTGTTTGACGAGGTGGAAAAGGCTCACCCGGATGTGTTTAATATTCTCCTGCAAGTCCTCGACGACGGACGCATCACTGACTCTCAGGGTCGAACCGTGGATTTTTGCAACACCGTCATCGTGATGACGAGCAATATCGGTTCCCAGCATATTCTGGAGGTTTCGGGGAAAGAAGAGGATTACGAAGAGATGCGATCGAGGGTGTTCGAGGCGCTGCGATCGCACTTCCGTCCGGAATTTCTCAATCGAATCGACGACTTGATTCTCTTCCATCCCCTGAGTAAGAACGAATTGCGCGATATCGTCGCCATTCAAATCAAACGCATCGAACGGCTGCTGGGAGAACAGAAAATTACCATCGAACTCACCGAGGCAGCCACCACCTATATTGCCGATGTGGGTTACGATCCGGTCTACGGTGCCCGTCCCCTGAAACGGGCGATTCAGCGGGAATTAGAAAATCCCCTCGCCACGAAACTGTTGGAATTAACCTTTGGAGAAGGGGATACGATCGCCGTCGATTGCGTTGATGGCGTTCTTACCTTCGAGAAGAAAAACCCCTCGATGCGAGAACCCCAACCGGAACCCGAATCGGAACCCGAATCGGAACCCGAATCGGAACCGGCAGTGGCTGTGGAAGTCGAAGTCGTCGGGTCAACCAATGGTGCGATCTCCCCTGAAGTGTTGGATGATGACATGTGGGTTCGATCGGACCCGATCGAAGTCTTCGATGAGTTCCAACCTCTAGACCCCCCTGCAAATGACCGCGAGTCTGAGGTGGGGCGCGAAAATTCCGCCGGGTTCGGCGACTCTGAGGAGATTGGGGAAATCGAACCGGATACAGGATATATAGATGAATCGATGGTTTCTAACGGGTCTGGGAACTCTGAAGAGATTGAGGAGAGCGAACCCGAGACGGGGTTTGCCAACGAGTCGATTGTTCCTGAGTGGCGCGGGGACGCCCAAGAGACTCGCGACATCGAATCGGATATGGACTTCCCAGAGGAATCGATCGCCCCTGAGTGGCCGAGAAAATCGAAAGACACCGATGAGATGGAACCCGAGACGGGATTTTTAATCTAATTTCACTGCCAAAACCGATCGCGGGCGCTCTATCGTCGGGAGTGGCGTAGCCGCAACCAATGACGACGAGCATCTAGTCGTTCACACTACCAAACGTCAGTTTTGCTACCGCGACGTCGACGGGATGCCGACTCTGGGTGAGATTCAGGCGGTTGGCAAGCCTCTTGATGAGCGAAGCGATCGCACTGGCTACATCTGGTTGCTGGGGAGCAAAGTACTTCATCCCGATTCCCCATTCCCCATTCCCCGCCCTCACCGGAAACAGTCTTATCCAAAACTGACGTTACCAAGGGCTGCCAATGGTGGTAAATGCCGACCAATAGTAGGGATGGGAGAGATCGCGATTGCCGATGGTGGCGAGTTCTGGGGGCAGGGTAATATTGCCGCGCACCCCAGAACGGCGCAATTCTCCCGATTCTAAGCTGATATGTCCGCGAATCATGGCAAGTTGCGCTTGCCGCAGGGCCTCGGCTTTAATATTGGTTTCCCCCAGATAGCTGTAGAATTCCGTCATCAGGGCGAGGGTTCCTTCATCGCTGACGTACCACAAACTCGCCAATGCCGATTTCACCCCAGCGGCGATTGCCAATCCGGCAAATCCCAACTCCGCTTCGGTACTGCCCACGGCGGTGCGGCAGGCACTGAGGACTAACAGTTCCACCGGGGGGTTGTTCCAGCCTAAATCCCGCAGTTCGTCCAAACCGAGTTTTTCATCCCACAGTTGAATGTAGGAGTTACTCGGATCGCCGGGTTGGAACTCGCCATGGGTGGCGAGATGGACGATGGGGTAGGGGAAACGCTGACGTTGAGAAATCAGGTTTTCTCGAGTAAAGTCTTCGTTGATAAACGCCGACCCCTGCCAAACGTGCTCGGTAATGCTGTAGAGTTCCACCGGAACCGCCGGCAGGGGTTGGAAGTCTGTAAATTCGCTTGCCCCCATCCCTAAAGCGTGGGTATCGTGGAGCGAGCGATAACGCGGATCGACTAAACTCATACTGGGAATTAAGCTGAGGCTGTAGTTTTCGATCAGAAATCGATCGCCGTCGTGGAGGGCGGCAACCGGTAGGGTACGCAATCCCTCATCCATGGAAAACAGTAGCGTATCGATACTCGCCTCTTCGAGGGTGTCTTGGAGGGGGGCAATCAGCCAAGTATGGAGTTTTTGAGCGCTGGCGAGGTAGCGCGTGGAATTGCGAAAGCGAGGGTTCGTGAGGGTACGGCGCAATTCCCGTCCGGCGGCGAGAACTTCCTCGCGGGAGACTTCGGGCACGACTTTTCGAATGGGAACGCCATCGGCGGTAAAAACCACTAACTCCACTTGGTTGGGGAGGAGAGTGACGTAAACCACTGCAGAATGATTTCCCGTTTGTTCGGTAATGGCTGCGAGGGCTTCTCGGGGACTTGCAGCAAGGGTCGAGGTCAGTTCGTCAGAAACGAGGGAACGATATGCGCTGCTGCGGTTGCTATCGATCCGGGCAATGGCTTGAGCATCGATCGAGGAACTCTCATAGTAACCGCCATCAAATCTACCGGCAAAATCCTCGCCATCGAACTCGCGATTGCGATCGCCCCCACCCTCTCCATCGCCTTCGTCATTCTGGGATTCATCGCCATTTAAATCGCCGCTGGATTGGGAAGATTCGTCGCCATTGCTGTCCCTTCGACTGATACGTTCGTTGCTATTGAAATCGCTACCAGATTGGGAAGATTCGCCGCCATCGCCGTTCCCCTGACCGATGCCATCGTCGCTACTGAACTCGCCACCGGCATCTCCCGTATCGAACTTCGAGTCACCATCAAACTCGCCCGGGTCGTTCAAAACGTTATCGTCTGCCAGTGTCGGGGCTTGGGCATCGGAGGAAGCGTTGTCGGAATTTTCAAATTCGGTATTTTCGGTCATGGAGAAGTCGTTCTCCAAAGACTCGGTTGTGGTTCCAGTGGTCTGCAAGTTGTCATAAAATACCCGAACGCCATCGGAGGCTGGCGAGACGACGAACAAATCGATGCGCAGGGGTTCGTTTTGAGTTCCGATCGCCCCAGAGGTTTGGAAAAAAGCAGCACTGGCCGAAATAACGGCATTCGCGTCCGATCGCAAGATATTACCGCCATTGGCAAAAATATCTACATCCCCTCGGGTTTGCAAGTTACCCACCACGACGTTACCCACCGCACCCGCCGAACCGATTTCGAGGGTAATGTTTCCATCCCCAGCATTCAGAATCGTACCGGGGGCTTGGTCGATATTCGCCGCACCGGGGTTGCGCAGTCCGGCGGCGGCATCGACATTATTGGCACGCAAGATAATATCGCCGTTACCGCTAGACGTATCGATATCGGCATCGATATTAATGCTGCGTCCCGCCCGTAGTTCGATCGATCCGGGGATAACGATCCCTGGTCCCCCGTCGCGATCTTCTGGGGTGTTCGTCGTACTAATCGTAATATCGTCGTTGGCACTTAGGATAACATTGCCGTTTAAGTTTTGGAAATCGTCCGGTGTTGCGGTAGGTTGCTCTCCACCATCGATCGTGTCGCCACCCATATCTATGGCATCCCCACCGCCAAGGCTGTCTCCCATATCCATGTCTCCACCGCCAAGGCTGTCTCCCATATCTATGGCATCCCCACCGCCAAGGCTGTCTCCCATATCCATGTCTCCACCACCGAGGCTATCGCCCATATCCATCGACCCGCCATCTATGGTGTCGCTACCCATATCCATGTCTCCACCACCGAGGCTGTCGCCCATATCCATGTCTCCACCGCCGAGGCTATCGCCCATATCCATCGACCCGCCATCTATGGTGTCGCTACTCATATCCATGTCTCCACCACCGAGGCTGTCTCCCATATCCAT
>NZ_JBRJXU010000094.1:0-10971 GCF_057467645.1 Zarconia sp. | reverse complement strand
TTTGAGCTTCTAAGTGTGGTAACTTTTCAGCTTATATCATGTTCTACTTCCCTCCTGGCTTAAATTTCAGCCCACAAATTTCACAATTGAGCGATCGCTCAATTGTGGAAGAGCTACAGGGTAAGTGTTTTAGTCGAGTGCTCTAGCTCCCCATCCAGTTCGTGCTTCCCAAAAACGATCGGGATTCTCCCGAGTGCTTGAAATCATTGTACTGAGGCATATTCGGGCTTCTTAGTTTTGTCAGTCAATCAGCCACGGTGGCTGAAGCTCTTGTAGACTTGCTCCCGAAATTGAACAAGTTGGTTGATACAATCTGGAATATTCATCGGCAATAGGTTGAGCGTTTTCACTTTGCTCAATTTCCCCTATTGCCGCTTCCTTTGGCTACCCCCCCTCCCATAGAGTTGTCCAAAGTCCAATCACTTGAACCGGAATCGTCAGTTATTAGACCTGGAGGAGGAAAAGGGTTAAGGGGGAAAGGGGGAAGAAATTCATGACTGAACCATAGATATGGATTGGATTTTTGATTTTCGCGCCTATGTCTATTTAATAGTCAGTATTTAACCGAACTTGATATAACCTGTTTCTGGTGATTGATAAAAGGAGAAAGAGGCAATGGCGGGATGGAAATGCATGGCGACAGTTGCTTTACTCATCGCGGCTTGTAGTAATCCCGTGGGGTCTGATGCACCCGAAAAGGTTTCTCCACAACCCAAACCGACACAACCCAAACCGACACAAGCCGCAGCCGTTCCATCCCCCACTCCGACATCTTCGCCAACCCCAGAACCAGTCGCAACCAACCTGCCGGAGAAACCCTCTGAGGGCGGAGTTGAGTTACCCAGAGTCGATCCCCTCAAGGTGGAAGGGAATATTAAGATGGCTGGGAGTTCGACGGTGTTTCCCCTTTCCCAACGGATTTACGAACGCTTCATCGAATATGGTTATGCCGGACGCATCAAAATCGATAGCATTGGTTCCAGTGCGGGTTTTCAACTTTTTTGCCAGAAAGGAAAGTCGGATATTGTCAATGCCAGCCGTCCGATTAACGATGCAGAATTACAAACTTGTGCGGCGATCGATCGCCAGCCGATCGAATTTCGGATCGGCACTGATGCGATCGCCGTTGTTGTCAATCGGGAGAATCAATTTATCTCCAATGTGACGTGGGAAGAATTAGCGGCACTTTTTAGCGCGCAAAAGTGGTCGGATGTGAATCCAAACTGGCCCGATGAAGACATAGAACGCTTTGTGCCGGGAGAAGATTCGGGAACCTTTGACTTTTTTGTGAATAAAGTCTTGGATAACGAGAAAGAAAAGCTGTTAGCGGCTCCGAATACGGAGTTAACCGAAGATGATAGCTACATTACCCAAAATATTGCCAGTCGCGTCAATTCCATCGGATTTTTGGGATATGCTTATTACGAAGGAAATCGGGAGACATTAAACGTTTTATCGCTCGAAGGCATCCAACCCAGTGCGGAAGCCGTTGAAAATGGCAATTATTTTCTCGCGCGTCCCCTGCTGATTTATTCGGATGCGAATATTATGCGCAAGAAGCCTCAAGTGGGTGAGTTTATTAACTTTTATTTGAGTCTGGTCGATCGGGAAATCGAAGAGGTGGGATATTTTCCCAGTCAGAGGCAAACCTTGGAGAATTCAAAGCGTCAGTTTCTCGATGCGATCGAACTTGAACAACGAGAGAAAAACTAAATCCAGGATTGTAAAAGCATTCGCAATTGAAATTGCTCGGCAGATAAGGGTAAGCCTAAGTAAATCGGCAACCAAAAAATAAAAGAACAAATGACGATCGAGATAACGCTCGATGCGAAGATTTTACCACCAGGGCGATTGAACCATCGATCGACCAGCCAAGCAAAAGCCAGTACGGAAAAGATAAACGCACTCATATAGAGATATAGGAACGTACATCGACGTACGAGCATCCAAGGGAAGAAATTGGCGGCGTAGTTGATGAGTAAATAAACGATCGTCCAAAACGAGCTGGATAAAGTGACTGGATATTTTTGAATGAAAATTTTAGGTAATATATCGGTCATCAGTCGTAAAATTAGAATCACTATTGCACCGCTACTCAGCCACCACAATATTGGGTTGCCGAGTAAATGAACGTCGTAGATTTCTTCACTTAAATTTGCCGGTAACGAGGGTAAAACTGAATTGACATCGTCGGCGCTCGAACGTTCGTAAAAGTAGGAAACCGAACGCAGCATCAGCGGCCAGGTATACCATCGAGAACAGTATGGATGCACGTCAACTCCCGAACCGACACCCGTGTGATGGTAAGACAAGATTTGTTGATGGACGCTGAAAAAAGTTTCTGTGGTATTAATTTGTAGATGAGGTATCCAGGCTAGCCAATAGACGAGCGCTGGAATGAAGGCAAAATTTAAAATAACGCTCAGAAAATTGATTCTGGAAATTTTTGATAATAAGTTAGAGGGATTTAAACTAAACTGAATTTCAAGAAGATTTATCGATTGTAGAAATTGCGTCAGAATAGCGGTAAAATATATTAAGTAAACTCCTAGCAAAAATCCTAAACCATTCCACTTTACGGAAATTGCAGCCCCAAAGCAAATTCCAGATGAGATCGATAAAAATGCTTTGGTTTTAGGGTTTTTAGTTAAAGATATCAGAAATAGCCACTGACCCAGTAATCCGAAAAATACTAAATAAATATTAATCAGAGCGTATCGAGATTCGACTAAAAAAAAGCCATCGACAGCGCAGAACAATCCAGCGAGAATGGCATAGCGACGACGAGCGCTCAACTGGTAGGCAATCCCTGCCACGATAATGGGAATGCAAGACCCCACCAAAGCATTCATCCAGCGAGAACTGATGGGAGAGAGGACTAGACCGGTTAAATCGTTCGTGGCTTGGGAGGCGATCGGAAAAAAATTTGACAGCCAAATTCCCAAAGCAATGAAATACTTTCCCAAGGGCGGATGAGCGTCGAAAAGTTCCGTCCCGTTCAGGTACTTAACCGCATATTTTGCGTAGTATACCTCGTCAAAAACTAAAGTATTAAATCGTTCCAGACCCCAAAAATGCAAACCGAGGGATAGGAGAAAGATTGAGGCGATCGCAATTTTAAACCCTGGAAGTTTTTTTAGTAATAAGTGCATGAGTGGAGTGTTGGATGTAGAAAAGCCGGGGTCTAAGTTTCCACCTCATAACAATCGATTTTCCCCTTGTTCTTCGATCGATTTCTATCTATTCCCCATTCCCCATTCCCCATTCCCCGTTCCTGTAGGGGTCAACGGCCGTTGACCCGGCGATATCAACGATCGAGCAACCAATCTTCCCCGATCCGAATGGTCACATCCGAATCCAAATCCCCCGTCGACATGGTGACAATTTCGCCAAACCCCAATCGATCTTGCAAAAACTTCGCCCCATTGAGATGACCTTTTTGAACGATGATTTGTGTCTGGCGTTGGGTATCGGGCCAATCTGGGGCGACGTAGGTATCGTCAAATCCAAATCGTTCTAATTCTTCCTGAAAGCGATCGATCGCCGTTTCATCGCCAGTGCTATTCTGAATGGCAATGCGCAACGATGGAGTAGAGGATTCCCAGGCGTTGCGCGATCGCGATCGAATCGGTCTTTCTCGCGGACCGGTTACCTGACCGAAATATGCCTCCACAATGCGATCGCGCCCCGCATCATCAGCAATCCAGTATCCGGTGTCATAATCGAAGGAGTCGCCAAATTCACCGGGCAGCATCACCATTTTCAGCGCCTCGGTTTCCAGTTGCAGACCGAAATTCACCAAGGCCATCATTTCCGGCAAACTCAAATCGGTATCGATATACTTTTGAATCACCCGAATCACCTCTGGCAAGCGCGGCAGTACCGTGGGATTGGTCAATCGCGCTCGAATGGCCGCCATCAATTCCTGCTGTCGCTGCACTCGTCCTACATCCCCATAGGCCCCCTGGCGGAAGCGCGAGAACTGTTCGGCTTGTTCCCCGTTCAGGATTTGCCAGCCGGGAGACAGATCGATTTTCAGTTGCCCGGTGACATCGGTATAGGACATCGCCTCGGGAACGAACACCTCAACCCCCCCCAGCAAATCTACCAATTCCACTAAGGCTGCAGTATCGATGCGCACGTAACGATGGATGGGAACGTCGGCGAGTAAGTATTCGATCGCATCCTTGGCCAAGTCGATGCCGCCATCGTAGTTCGCTGTATTGGCTTTGGCGTACCCCACCCCTGGAACTTCAAGGAGGGTATCGCGGGGAATCGAGAGGAGGCTGGCGGAAGCATCGAGGGGATCGAAACGCAGGAGTAAGATGGTATCGCTGCGGCCAGAAAACCGTTCGGGGGAGTCTTCGGGCACTTCAGGTGGGGGTTCGACTCCCAAAATTAAAATGTGCATCGGTTGGGAGAGTTGGTAGCCGAAGCCGTTATTCCAAGAAAGCTCCGTCTCGACGAAAGATTTGGTCGGTGGAGGAAACATCCACGCGGCAATCGCCCCCAGGGTTGCCGAAGCAATCAGGGCGAGGGTGAGTCCGAAACCCGACCACATCCAACGATTGAGGGTTGTCCCCAATGACGAACTTGCCCCGGATTCGGAGACCCTAGACCGAGATACGTTTGGAGATGCCGAATGTTTTACAGTCACGGGAGATGGTAGGGGAATGGGGTTAGGAACATTTGACTGATACACCGGACGCACCGGACGCGGAGAGAACGAGTATGAATGTGTCAGTCAAGGAGAGAAAAAACACTTCGAGGGAAAATCCCTCAACCGTGAGGGTGTGAGTGAGTGTTTCTTAGGAGAGAGACTCGCTGGGGTGCGAAATGACTTAGAACCTCGCGACGATGTCGTCAGTCGATCGTTTTTGTAAAGTATATCGCTTAAACCGAAACCGATCGAAGCAACACCACAAAATTAGAAACCTTTCCTAAAAATTTGGGCTGATACCAACTCAGATGTAACGTATTGGTTGTGGCACAGGTTTTTGAGACGCGATCGAAGATGCGAACTAAATCAGGTCTCGATAACAAATTCAAGTTTTCTTCTTTTGCCCAAAATTGCAAACCCAGCCCGTTTAAAATTTGCCGGTGTTGGGATTTGGGTAGCCAGTGTAATAGGGGAAGTTTGGTATGAAAATCCAGCCAGTGGTAGCGATTGGGAGTGGTGAGTAAAATGCGATCGGACCATTGTAATAAATCCCGAACGTACTCGATTTGTCGTGTTTGAGAACCGACGTGTTCGATGACGGCAGAGGAAATAAGATAGTCGAACTTCTGGGTGTTGTTAGGAGTGTTCTCGGGGGGAAACGAAAGAATTTTTAAATCGGGGAAAACGGTTTCTAAATTCGCGATATCTTCTGGAGACGTGGCATAAACCCGCGCGCCATCTTCGAGCAACCAGCGAATAAAACAGTTACTATCCGATCGTGATGTATCTGGTGTCGAACCGAAATCGAGGACGGTTTGACCAGCGACGCCACCGGTTTGCTGGATAAACCAATCGTACATCTGTCGGCGAACTTTGAGAGAGGCTTCCATTCGCATTCGATCGAATATTGAAATGCGATCGCCGAAATAGTCAAATTCGCGGGTTTGATTCATCAGTGTTATGTCACAGGTCGATTGAGATCGAAAATAATTTTTATTTCTCGGTTCGGTTTGAACGGGACTCAATCCGATACCGCTCGCGATGCACGCAAAATGCAGAATTAACAATGCTGACTGTGCATAGCTTTCAGCGGTTGAAAACTAGATCGTTATGTGTGCCGCGTTGCACTAGGGGGTTTTCGAGTCGATCGGTCATGACATGGACTTGACGACTATTGCCACCTCAACTGCGACCGAAAGCTTATCTGTTGTGGGTGGGTCGAATCCATACTTCTGACATTACCAGATTTCCTCCCCCCTGAACGGTTACGATGTCAGAGCACTTCGTTCGGGTCTGAACCCCTTTGAATATCAAACACGATTGATGAAATCAACGTTTTCCATGCTCCATTCTCCGTTCCCGAGCCGGAAAAACTTGAAACGAAAAGGGTACGAACCGCAAGACCCCCAAAACGATGGACTTCCCTGCGCAATAGACCTCAAAATTTTGCGACCGGCTTTAGAATTTAGGTGGTATAATTCATCTTGACAAAATCCTGAAAACAAGGTTAAAAATCGATTGCTTTTCAAAGTGATTACTGTGTAACAACCCATGCACGTTCTGCTGGCTTAGGATCTACTTGTCTTGTCAATTTCAGTCAATTAGCGGATGTTAAATCGCGATTTTTTCCCTAGGCTCAAATCGTTCTGATTCCGTAAAGATACTCAGCATTTTGCTTCACTCGAAGTAAAAGCCAGTAGAACTACGGAAGTTACCGGTATCTTTGAGCCAACGGAAAAAGTCATCGAGAATTTAATGGAGAGCTTGGGGGCGTTATAGAAAATGAAACGAGTTGTCATGTGTTCGCAGATTAGGGATGTTCGAGAGCGATGGAATTTAAAAACTCGACCTTCAAAGGCTTAATTTGGATCGCGTTCGGTTGGGCGATGGCTGCCATTTTCTCGACCGGAAAGTGGGTGGGCGCTCAAACCTCCGAATTGACTTCTGTGGGGGAGATCGTCACCTTTCAAGTTTTCGAGCCACCTCCGGGGGAAGGAGAACCCGCACAGACAGCGGGTGGCGGTTCTCGTAATGATGAAACCTGCCTCGAAGAAAGCCAATTTGTGGCCTTAGAACCTGATGCCGATGGTGAAGCGGCTGAAAACTTGCGGATCTTTTCCGTCTACATACCGCCGACTTCAGCAAAGGCTGCCATCGTCCATGTCGAAGATGCCAATCGCAACTCCCTGTATTACGATCGCTTACCCCTAAGTGGCGAACCGGGTATTTTAAGTGTGAGTCTTCCCAAAAATGTCTTGAAAATTGAAGCCGACTCTCGATACTATTGGTCTTTATCGGTAATGTGTGCCGAAGGACTCGATCCCAACGATCCGATTGTCGAAGGATGGCTCGAACCGGGTGAAGAAGAAACACACCCAAACGAAGAACGTTAAGGGAGATTCGATCGAGCTACAATTAAATCGAGTTGAATGCAACTGTCGCCAACCGATCGAATTTTTTGGGTGTAGTGCTACGTCGATTCCGTCAATTATAAAGTGTGTCAAATCCATTGGCGATCGTCTCAATTCCAGTCTAAATTTCCAACGGATGGTGTAAATTCAAGATCGCGTTGCACGGACGCAAAGGATATTGCTTGACCCTGACCCAATAGTTTCGGTCGAACCGTTCCTCTCAAAAAACGATCGATCTCGAGAGATTTGGGTTCTTGGGAAATTCTCCGTGGCTTGAAGAGTGTCCGCACACCAGGGCACAGTGCGACAGAACTGCGATGGATGCAATCGGGAGCCAACATCTACAGCGCTGCGCGCACCCTCGAACGAGGCTAAAGAGGCTGAAAACAAGTCTGTTTGGGACTGGGTGAAATTTTCGGTTTGTTCGATGTGTAACCAGATGTTTCGCGAAGGTATTCGAGATCGAGAATAAATGAAACTTAACTTTCGACCGGGTTTGTGGAGATGGCGCGTTTCGACAGCAATTGCCCTCAGCGTCATGGGAGTGCTTCTGGGCCTAAGGGTCACGGGAATGTTTCAACTTTTGGAGTGGGCAGCGCTCGATTCATTGTTTCGCTTGCGTCCGAACGAACCCCGAGACCCGCGCGTCCTGATCGTTGGGGTAGATGAAGAAGATATATCCCAACTCGGACAATGGCCGATTTCCGATGCAATGCTCGCCCAGGCCCTGAAAAATATTCGCGCCCTCCAACCGAGAGCCATCGGTTTGGATATTTACCGCGATTTGACCGTCGAACCGGGACACGCCGAACTCGTCGAAGTTTTTGAATCGACCCCCAACCTGATCGGCGTGGAAAAATTCTCTGGGGATGCCGTTGCGCCTCCCCCCACCCTCAAAAAACGAGATCGAGTCGCCATCAACGATATCCTCCTCGATGCGGATGGCAAAGTGCGGCGCGGATTGCTCTCCACTCATCGCGACGGTAAAACTCAGCTGAGTTTGGGGGCAATGCTCGGGTTGATGTACCTCGAATCCGAAGGCATAACCCCCACCCAGACCGATAACGGCGCGATCGCATTGGGTCAAGCCAGATTTAGGCGATTTGAACGCAACGATGGCGCATACGTCAGAGCCGATGCAGGGGGCTATCAAATCCTACTCAACTTTCGCGGTCCCCCAGGGCATTTCGATACTGTTTCGTTGCGGGATGTACTCAACGATCGCGTCCCCATCGAAACCATGCGCGATCGCATCGTTGTGATTGGGGTTACCGCCCGCAGTCTGAACGACTTTTTCTACAATCCTTACACCACCCGCAATTCCACTCCCCCGACCGGGGTCGAAATTCACGCTCACCTCGCAAGCAGCATCGTCAGTGCCACCCTCGACAGACGACCTTTGATTAAAACCCTATCTGCTCCGGTCGAGGGACTGTGGCTCTCAATCTGGTGTTGGAGTAGCGCTATGTTTGGATGTTGGGCGGTCCGGCAGAAAAAAGCAGCCATCGGTTCGATATCCGCGATCGCATCCCCGCTCGCGATCGCCTACCTGGCTTTCCTGAGTGGATGGTGGCTACCCGTTGTTTCCCCCGTACTGGGTGCATTGGCTGCGACCGCACTCGCCATCGGCTATACGCTCTGGGACGATTTGAGACGATCGAACCAAGCGTTGGCGACCTACGCCCAAACCTTGGAACGCAAGGTTCGAGAGCGCACGATTGCCCTGGAACGACGGACCTTGGCTTTAGCCGAGAAAACGACGCAGCTAGAAGGACAAGCCACAGAACTGCTCGCCGCTAGAGATGCCGCCGAAGCTGCCAACCGGGCCAAAAGTTCGTTTCTCGCCCACATGAGCCACGAACTGCGCACTCCCCTCAATGCCATCCTCGGATTCAGCCAATTGATGGCGCGCAGTGCCACGCTATCGTCAGAACATCAAGAAAGCGTGCGGATCGTCAACCGCAGTGGAGAGCATTTACTGTCTTTAATTGAAAATGTCTTAGACTTCTCCAAAATTGACGCTGGAAAAATCGACATCCAACCCTCCGATTTCAACCTCTACGGATTACTTGAAGATCTCGAAGAGATGTTCTACCTCCAAGCCCGAAGTAAAGGATTGGCGCTGACCCTTGAGGTGGCTGCCGATGTGCCTGAATCCGTTCGGACTGATAAAGTTAAGTTGCGCCAAATTCTGATTAATACGATCGGCAATAGCATTAAATTCGCCCAAGTCGGTCGCGTGGAGATCGAAGTGAGTGCCAAATACCACGAGGCCCGCGATCGAGATCGGGCGATCGTCTGCATTGCCGTCAACGATACCGGTCCCGGTATCGCCCCCGAGGAAATCGATCGATTGTTTGAACCCTTCATGCAAACCCAAGCCGGTTGCCAAGTCGGTCAAGGAACGGGCTTGGGTTTAGCCATCGTCCGTCAGTTCGTCGAACGCATGGGCGGTCGAGTAACGGTCGAGAGCCAAGTGGGGATAGGAACCCAGTTCTACTTCGAAATTCCCATCGATGTTATTGAGGAGAATACCGGTCTCGAACGAGGCTGCCATCAACGGGTGCTGGCGCTCAAAGAAGAGCAACGATCTCCGCGCATCCTGATCGTCGATGACGGTCGGGAAAATCGCCGCCTGTTGAGCCAAATCCTCGAACCGGTTGGATTTGAGGTGCGAGAAGCCCAACATGGAGCGGAGGCTGTCGCAATTTGGGAGTCTTGGCAACCCCACTTCATTTGGATGGACGTGCGAATGCCGGTCATGGACGGATCGGAAGCCACCCGTGTCATTCGAGCCAAAGAAGAGGCTCGCCATCCCTCGAATGGTAACAGCTCTAAACTCGAACAAACGGCAATTGTCGCTCTGAGTGCCGATGCTCGCCCGGATGTCGACGAACGAATGTTAGCTGTGGGTTGCAATGCCGTCGTTCGCAAACCCCTTCAGGCCGATGAAGCTTTAGACATCATCGCCCGATACTTGGGAGTCGGCTATCAGACCCCAAGAGCGACTCCAACACCAAAAACCGGCATCCCACACACCCAAGCCGCTACGGAAGCCATTTCCCAACCGAACTTCAAGGCATCTTTGACCGAACTTCAAAGCATCTTACCTTCACAATGGTTCGATGAGTTGAACCATGCTGCGATCGCCATCGATAACGAATGGATTTTACAACTACTCGAGCAGATTCCTCCAGAGTTCGCATCCATCGCCCAGCAGATGGAAAAATGGGTGGCAACCTTCCGCTGCGATCGCATCGTAGAATCCCTTGAATTCACTCAGACTGAAGATGCATCTGACCCTCGAGTCGATTCTCGCTCGGAGGCACTGCTACAATCGATGCCTCCAGAATGGGTCGCAAACATTTATTGGTCTGCTGCAACGGGGGATGACTCCCAGCTTTGCCATCTCATCAACCGGATACCCGTACCCAATACCGAACTGACGAAGTTGCTTCTTGATTTAGTTGCAGATTTTCAATTCGAGACGGTGATGGCATTAACAGAATTTGCCGGTCGAGAGCGTCACCCACACAGGGAAAATCGGAGCGTTACTTCTAATATCAAGTTCGGTTAAATGCTGACCATTCCGGTTCAAGTGAGCATCGGGGGCCCGAGGGTGCTTTGGGGGCGTGGGGAACCGTGCGCGAGTGGGTTGCAAGTTTGAGTATTGGTCGGTCATCGGAAACCGTCTAGATCTCGAGAGTCAATCGAGGGATAACACTAAATAACGTCAGTTTTGGATAAGATAGCTTCGGGTGAAGGTGGGGAATGGGGAACGGGGAATGGGGAATGAAGTTCCCAGCTCACTAGCAAGGAAATTCATCCCAGTGCGATCGACTTGCTCTCGAATTTCTAGCCTGCCCGAACATCGCTCGGAGTCAGCATTGGGGTGAGACA
>NZ_JBRJXU010000093.1:0-3795 GCF_057467645.1 Zarconia sp. | reverse complement strand
GAAGTATTCGCGCAAGGTTTATACCGAAAAAATGAGAAAGCTCTTCGATTACGTGACTCGCTCTTGTGACGATGAGACTTGTACGGTTTTGGCTGCTGCTTCTAAGTAGTGCGACTCCAACCACTGCCGTTGAGTCTGAACGATGCGATCGTCATCGCCATCAACTTCACCGAGAGTCCATAGGGAGAAATTCAAGTGGGGGTGAACTCACCACTGGGTCAACTCCGGCTCAGGTGCTGGAAGTCGATAACCCCAAGCTGGGTCTCCTGTGAGTTCACACGTGGCATCAGTTGCATTTTCGTCCATCCCCCAAACATCCCATGACCTGATTTCGAGTCAAATCGTGGAAACGTATAGCTGAAAAGGAATATAGCTATTCGAGCCTCTCGACTTGACATCGGGCCCAATTGCTTAACCTTTCACCAATGCCCATTCCCCATGACTGAAAATGTGTAACGATACCCGCGTGAACTGCTATATCACCTGGTAATTGTGGCTTACTCGCTTCGACCATCGGCGAGTGACCTCTGCAATCGGACGAAACCTCAACCTCCTCTGACTCCCGGACGCACGGCTCAAGCCATCGGTTCAGTTGTCGCCCGATTGGGAACACCCACTTGGCCTCCCCGACCTCGAGGTAAATCTCCTCAATGCTCTCAGGGTCGGGGGCGCAGCTCTTTTCCCACCTATTCTTGAGTCAAAAAAGGTCTCGGACGCTTCCGAAAACCCTCTGGTTCGACCTAACTCCAACATCAGTTCGGGTTAAGATTCGATTTTTATCGCTAAGCGCAGGGGGCGATTGACACTCGATTGGCGACCACTTTTGCATGACCCATTTGGGGTTGGTGCGTGAATTTTTTAGCGACGGAGTGCATCCCGATTTATTCGTCCTAACTGCTATGCGCTTAGCTATAGCTATAACTGCCTCAACGAGAGAATGCAGGTTTGAGACCGACAAATGGTGAAAATCAGTAACGGTAGAATCAGGGGTTGAGCTTATCCCGAACTCACGTTAACTCCAAGCGGATTTACATCAGTAACTGCCGAAAGTCGACCTCTGCTCAGGGGTGGGGTTGATTGCGATGGATATCGCCGAGTTTAGTCTCAAGTCCAGTTGACAAGTGGCACAGAAGCTGAGGCTGTCATCAATGCCTAGTTCTCCTCACCTAGCCATGGGAAGCAAAAAATTCTAAACTATCGTGATATCGCGGAAATCGAGGGCGACTGATGCTCTACATTTCCCTTTGTTGGCAGTTTTGCCGATGCTCGAATCCAGTACAGTGCTTCCAATTTATCAAATTTAGATCCTGACGATCGGGAGAGTATCTGCGATGTCCGAACCCAATGGCGTGATGATGCAATATTTCCACTGGTATTTACCACCGGATGGAAGTTTGTGGAACGAGCTAACCCAAAAAGCCCGAGAATTGGCAGATGTGGGGGTAACATCGGTCTGGTTGCCCCCGGCCTATAAAGGCACCGGTGGCGGTTACGATGTCGGCTATGGCGTGTACGATATGTTCGACTTGGGAGAGTTCGACCAAAAAGGCTCGGTACGCACCAAGTACGGCACCAAGAATGAGTACATCCAAGCTGTTAAAACCCTCCAAGATGCTGGCATTCGAGTGTATGCGGATGTGGTGTTCAACCACCGACTCGGTGCAGATGCCACGGAAGAAGCCAAAGCCATCCCTTTTCACCCCGATAACCGCCAACAGCCCATCGGCGATTTGCACCCAGTTAATGTTTGGACGCATTTCACCTTTCCGGGTCGCCAGGGGAAATATTCGGAGATGGAATGGCACTGGTGGCATTTCGACGCAGTGGACTACAATGCCTACGATGAAGATGGCAATGCTGTTTACCTGTTCGAGGGCAAAACTTTCGACTGCAACGTCGACCTGGAGAAAGGCGGGTTTGACTATCTGATGGGTTGCGACCTAGATATAGAGAATTTGGAAGTGCAGGAGGAGTTGAAACGCTGGGGAGAATGGTACGTCGAAACGACTAATGTAGACGGCTTTCGATTTGATGCGGTGAAGCACGTCCAGGCGGGATTTTTCCCGGAGTGGCTCAGTCACTGCCGCCAGAGTGCGGGGCGACGCCTGTTTGCCGTGGGTGAATACTGGTCCTACGAAGTTGAGGCACTGCACCACTTTATTGAGGTGACCGGCGGTGATGTCAGCTTGTTCGATGCGCCGCTGCACTACAACTTTAGCGAAGCCAGCAAGGGTGGATGCGACTACGACTTGCGGAAAATTTTCGATAATACCCTCGTCCAAGAACAACCGGCATTGGCGGTGACCTTGGTGGAAAATCACGATTCCCAACCGCTACAATCTCTCGAATCAGTTGTGGAGGCTTGGTTTAAGCCCATGGCCTACGCGCTGATTTTGCTGCGTCGCGATGGCTATCCCTGTATTTTTCATGCGGACTATTACGGCGCGAACTATCAGGATACTGGCAAGGATGGGAACGAGTACGAAATTTGGTTGGACAGCCATCAATGGTTGATTGACAAGTTTCTGGACGTTCGCCGCACCTATTGTTACGGCGACCAGTACGACTATTTCGACCATGGCAATACCATTGGCTGGACTCGGCTGGGGACGGAAGAACATCCCGGCGGCATAGCGGTGGTTTTGAGTAATGGCGACGAGGGTTGCAAGTCCATGGAAGTGGGGCAGCCGAACCACACCTATATCGATATCACCGAACATATCAGCGAACCGGTGACGACGAACGATGAGGGCTGGGGTAATTTCTCCTGTCCGGCCGGGTCGGTGTCGGTTTGGGTACCGAAATAGCAGTTGCCATATTGGTTGCGGGGAGGCTTCGGAGGGAAGAACCCACCCCTAACCCCTCCTGGGAGGGGAACTCGAGACAACACCTCAAGTTGGACTGTCTCCCACAAAAATCGCTCGCACTCCTCCTTCTCCCCTCTCGGGAGGGGCTGGGGGTGGGTCGGCAATGTTGAAACTTTGCGATTATTTCTGGGAATGGCGAATCTCCTCGCATATGGCGAGATCGTCTTCTGTCGCGTTGGGGTGGCTGCCCAGGGAAGAACCCACCCCTAACCCCTCCTGGGAGGGGAACTTGGAGACAACGCTTCAAGTTGGGTTCCCCCAAGAAAAATCGATCGCACTCCTACTCCTCTTTCTCCCCTCTTGGGAGGGGTCGGGGGTGGGTCGGCAATATTGGGGCTTTGCAACGATTTCTGGGAATGATGAATCTCCTCGCACATGGCGCGATCGTTCTGTGTGACGTTGGGGTTGGTTTGCAGGTAGCCTTCCAACCACAGGCTACTGCTCGATTTCAATCTCATCACATAAACGCCGATCCTCTTCGCTGACATTGGGATTTGTCCGTAGGTAATCGCCAACCCAATCACAACTATTTCGAAGTAGTTCTTCTAAATCTAAATTCCAAAAAATCACCGTGCGATCGTCGCTGGCCGAAACGATCGCATCGCCACGGGGACTAAAGCTGACCCCCAACACCCCCGACTCGTGTCCTTGTAAGGTTTGAATTAACGTACTATCTTTGAGACTCCACAGCCGCACCGTTCCATCCCAGCTCCCGATGGCGATAAACTTGCCAGTAGGCTCGAAACTGACGCTGTTGACGCTATCGCTATTGCTGAATTCTTGCAGTAACTTGCCGTTGAGATCCCAAAGCTTGACTTCGTTATCCCAGCCGGCCGAAGCAATGGTCTGACTGTCGGGACTAAAGACCGTACTGGTGACGTAAGAATTATGTCCGTTATCGTTGTGGTCTTGACTTTCAATGATTTTG
>NZ_JBRJXU010000092.1:0-142410 GCF_057467645.1 Zarconia sp. | reverse complement strand
TCCGCCCAACGCCATGTAGGCGCAGGGGAACAGCAGAATTCCGGACCAGCCGACGAAGACGAAGCGATCGCGCTTGAGCCAGTCGTCGAGGATGTCAAATGCTCCTCGAGTCGCTGGCGCGCGTCCAACTGCGATTGTCATTAAGCGAATCTCCGAATACGATTGCGTCGTAAAGTTTTATTGAGTCTTGCGATTGCTTATTTGACATTTTCTGGTTTAAGTATGCAGAAAACGGTTGAGAGCGATCGGGGACTTTACTTTTCTTTACTATGGTACTCATTATAGGAGGAAGCGATCGAAATTTCACCCCCTACCCTCAGAATCGATCGGAATCAGCAGCACCGCCGACGGCGAAGAGCCAAACGATCTCACCCAGAATTGGCGATTCATATTAGATTAAGGATCTAACGTTAAACTTCATATTCGATCGCCCATGTTTACTATCGATGTCATGCTGAAATTTGCTCCCCTTCCCCTATCGGTGCAGCGAAAGACCGAGGAAGAGGCCGAAGCGCTCTACCAGCAAATTCACGAAGCGATGAAATCTGGCACTCCTCAGCTTCTCGAATTAACCTGCGATCGACAAACGGAGAAAAAAGTCTGCGTCCTCACCAGTGAAATTTGTGCTCTCCAAGTCTCTGAGAAATCTGGCGGGGCAACATCGGGCAAACAACCCGGCTTCTTCGCGGCTTTTGCTGAAACGGAAGCCTGATGTCAGAACACCAACAGCCCGCAATCGCCGTTCGGGATTTGTGCTTCAATTGGCCCGACGGCACATCAGTCCTCAATTCTTGTTCCCTGGAAGTGCCCAAGGGAGAATTCTGGATGCTGCTGGGAACCAACGGCAGCGGTAAATCGACGCTGTTGCGATTGCTCGCGGGTTTACTCACCCCGAAATCGGGTCAGATCGAGATTCAGCCTCCCGTGGGTTTTGTGTTCCAAAATCCCGACCATCAACTGGTGATGCCGACGGTGGGGGCTGATGTTGCGTTCGGGCTGGTGGAAGAAAAGTTGTCGCCGGTTCGCGTTCGCCAACGGGTAGATGAAGCTCTCGATTTGGTGAACTTACTTCCCTTGCGCGGTCGTCCGATTTACGCCCTCAGTGGAGGACAAAAGCAGCGAATTGCAATTGCTGGTGCGATCGCTCGTCGCTGCGAAGTCCTGCTTCTCGACGAACCCACCGCTCTGCTCGACCCCGATAGTCAATTGGATTTAGTTCGACAAGTGCGGCAGTTGGTGACCCGCCAGCAAATTTGCGCCCTTTGGGTCACCCACCGCCTCGACGAACTCGATTATTGCGATGGTGGTTTCTTACTCGAACGAGGACGAGTGGTTGCTAAGGGAGAACCGAATCGGCTGAAAGAACGGTTGATGGGCAGTTAAATGCGGCTGTGGGATAAAAATCCAGCGTTCTCAAGATATGAAAATGCAAATCTTGACTTCGCCGCACCATTAACCGTTCCTCCATCGACATCTGGTCGAAATGAAAAATCGAATCAATTTCTAGATTGAAATTCTCAATGTTTCTTGCCTTTTTCCCTTAACCCTTAACCTTTAACCCTTGTCCTCCAAAAGTCTAATCGTATCTCTACTGAGTCTTTGAACGTACCGTGCTCGATTCACTTTTGCCTGAGTTTTCTATTTCCGCCCAAACCGTGCAGTTTGTAATGACTTGCTGTGCCGTGGGAGTCTTTGGCGTTCCTTTCGGTCGATTTTTGGGCAATCTCGTCGCGTGGATTACTCAGAACAGTCCCAATCGTCCTAAGCGTCTTTCAATGTGGATGGCGATCGTTCTCATTGGTTTTGCCTTTTTCCTGGAGGATTTCTGGGGCAGTATTCTGATGGCTTTGGCGATCGGGATGCTGCTCGGTTATGTTTTTTCTCAACAGTTTCGGGAAGATTGGTACAGTCGCGAGGAAGAATAATTCACGGGCGATCGCCCATGGAAGTTACACGTTGTATTGCTAACGTATTATATTTGTATGTCTTAATGTGGGGTTGGCAGAACGTTGCATTATAGGCAAATATAAAAGCAACCTAAACCCTCTTCCTCACTTTTGGCTAGCAACAATGTCACCCACTTCCCCTACCACAATTCTGTTGGTAGACGGCTACAATATCATCGGTTTGTGGCCCGATCTGCAACGGATTCGCGACAACGATGGCTTAGAACCGGCTCGTCGGGAATTGACCGAAAGGCTGATTGGTTATAGTACGTTTCACGGTTTCGATGCGCGGGTGATTTTCGATTCTCAATATCGCAATTCTCGAGGGAATCGAGAGACCGTTACGCCTTATTTATGCGTGGTGTACACCGACTTCGGTCAAACGGCGGATACCCACATTGAAAAAGCTTGTGCCGCCCTCAAACGGGAAGCAACCGTTCGCAAACAACGAACGATCGTCGCCACATCCGATCGCGCCCAACAACTGGTTGTGGTGGGATACGGTGCGGAATGGATGTCAGCTGGGCAACTGGCGTCGGAAGTGGAGATGTCCAATCGTCGCGTGCGTCGCCGACAGCAGAATGCTCCTAAGCGATCGTCGAGGCGGTTACTTTCAAATTCCATAGATCCAGATGCACGGAAGCGTTTAGCCCAGTGGCAGAAAGGACTTTAGCTCGATCGAAACCCATCTTCCAAAAAAAATTTTTTTGAACACTTGCAAACGAGTCCATTTGTGACTAATATAGGAGATGCGCGATTGAGACGTTCCTCAGTAGCTCAGTGGTAGAGCGGTCGGCTGTTAACCGATTGGTCGCTGGTTCGAATCCGGCCTGGGGAGTTTAAACTAAATAATCAGAGCATATAACATCTGTTTGATATTCCAAGTCTGCATTCATGAAGATTGGTTGAGTGTCCGTATCGATCTTTGAAAGCCGGCCGAAACGCAAGAGTTGGGCTTCGATATGTTTCTTCGATCGAGCGCAATTCAGAAAAAAAGCAAGCCCTACGTACAGATTAAGTAAGTACGTAGGCAAGCAAGATTATAGGTGGTAATCTATGGCTCAGGGCAGATTTGAACTGCCGACCTTGGGCTTATGAGTCCCCTGCTCTAACCAACTGAGCTACTGAGCCGTTGTTTTTTCACTCTAACTAGAATATCACATTGTCTGTTGATTTCTCGTTCGAAGATTGAATGTGAATTTTAGTAAACTTATAGCTTCGATAAAGAATAGCTATGTTATCTTGATAATCAAGATATCAAACACAAGCAAACAAACATTGCTTGCTAAAAGATTAAGAGGCACAGGCGCTGATATCTTTCTGCCCGAGCCTAACTTCAGTCCTCAGTCTTAAGTCGGTCACAAGTGGTAGGCTTGTCAAGTCTGTCTTGGCAAAACTAAACCTAAGCCCGGAAAGGCAAGATCGAAAGAGATAGCGCTTAATATGAGTGCTGAAGGGAATGTCAACAACTAGTAATGTACTTGTTAATCTTCAGAACCTCTAATCCTTAGAGTCGATTTCTTTGAAAAATCTGTCGCTTGTAGTTCACTGAGCCTAGCTACCAATAGCTAGGCTCGTCTGCGTTTAGATGCCAAAAGTGCCTTCATGCCATCGTTGGTTCGTGTCAGCCGTTCGAGGGAGGTTCTACACTGTAAGTGAGCAGCAGATCGATGTCGCACAGCAAGATGTCAAAGAGCAAATCAATGGCTTTTTGCTTTGGGGTCATCTAGCTTGAAGGCGTAGAAGCTGTTGAATCGGTGTGAGGAGCAAAAAAGGAAGAAGCGATGGCAAAGGATCGGGAAATTGCGCAAAAATGGCTCGAACGGCTTCAGACTGACTATCCCGATGCAAGTCGGAAAACCCATGAAGGCATCGTTCGTTGGTCGATCGGGGAAAATAGCGATCGACTCAATCAACTCAGCGATCGCCAGCTAGAAATCGTCCTCCAGTCGATGGAGTTTCGCTACAGCATTTTGCAACAACGCTATCTGGGAGTCGCGCCGGAAACCGCCTATCAAAATCTGATTCGGCGATTGGGCGGGTTAATGCTGTTGCGCAACAAAATTCGCACCTGGGTGGCTCTGAGTCGCGATCGCCATCGTACGGTTATCGACGTCATCCAAGAAATCGTCCAGGAACTCCTCAACAGCGATCGCTATTTGCAGCAACAGATGTCTTGGATCGCGCAATGCACTCGAAACGAAAGGTTGCGCAATGCTTTGCTGCTAGCAAGTTTGGAAGAGTATTGCCTGCGTCCGATTCGCAACCAACCCCTGCTGGTTTATCGATTTCTTAACTACTTGCGTCGTTCTGGACGGGGGGGATTAACTCAAGTTCCTACCAAAGATTTAATTCGTTTGGTATCTGCAGAAGTGGGAAGTTCCGAGCGCGAAGATTCGATTAATTTAGTCGACGCGCAAACTCTGGCGCAGTACGAAGACCGCCAAGCCTGGGAAGAACGGCAGACTATGCGGTTCAAAGTTCAAGCAGAATTTGAAACGTATCTCGAAGAAAATGTCGATCCGATTGCGGCGAAGTGGCTGCGGTTGTACCTGCAAGGTTATACCCAAGAGGCGATCGCCACCACCTTGGAGATCCCCATTTCCAAAATTTATCGCCTGCGGGAGAAAGTCGGCTATCACGCCATTCGCGTCTTTGCCCTCAAACAAGCCCCCGATTTAGTTTCGAGCTGGCTCAAAACCTCCCTGCAAGACCACAGCTTGGGTTTGACCCCCGCTTTGTGGGAACAATATTGGGAAAGCCTCGACCCCCAGCAGCGTCACATCCTCGAGGGGTTTCGAGAGGGAAAATCGGCCCAAACCATCGCCCAAGAGCTAGGCCTCAAACCCTCTCAGGTGATGACGGAATGGAACAAACTGTATCTAGGAGCGCACTCCCTGCGCAACCAATCCTAGATCCCTCGATCGAAGGCTCCCGATTGCGGTAATCTTATGAAGATATGTAACGTAACGGCGAGTCAGTAGATGGCAGTTAAAGTTGGAGATACCGCACCGGATTTTACCCTTTCTTCTCAGACGGGAGAACCCATCAGCCTGAAAGACTTTCGGGGTCAAAAAGCCGTCGTCTTGTACTTTTATCCCAAAGACGATACCCCCGGATGCACCAAAGAATCTTGCGGGTTTCGCGACAGCTACGAAACCTTTACCGACGTCGGGGCAGAAGTGATCGGGATTAGTGGGGATTCGGTCAGTTCCCACCAGCAGTTTGCCAGCAAGTACCAGCTTCCATTTACCCTGATTAGCGATGTGGGCAATAAGGTGCGCCAACTCTACGGCGTTCCGGCAACTTTCGGACTTCTGCCGGGTCGAGTTACCTACGTCATCGATAAAGAAGGGGTGGTGCGGAACATCTTTAACTCTCAATTAAATTTTCAGGGTCATATTGACGAATCGCTCAAAACACTTCAGGGGATGTAATATCCAGTTCGGTTGAATACGCGCGCGCTTTACCGTGAAGCGATCGGGGGGAGAGAATTGGAGAAGAAATTGGTGCCGGTTGTGCTTTGTTGTCACCCATTATCCGCACTCGATCTCAAAGCTGATCCCCATCGCCACTTTGTTATGACTGACTCGATCGAGTTGGCAGCAAAATCGTAAACTCCGTTCCTCGATCGGGTGTGGAAACGCAAGTCAGTTTTCCCCCGTGTTTTTCCGTCACAATTTGATAGCTAATTGAAAGTCCCAAACCCGTTCCTTTGCCAACGGGTTTCGTTGTAAAAAAGGGATCGAATAATCGCGCTTGAATCTCGGGAGAAATTCCTGAACCATTATCAGTAATGTGAATAGCAACCCACTCGAGATCGAGTGCTTGCGTGCGAATCCCAATCTGTAATTCCTTTCCAGAGCGAGAAGAAATATTTTGGTAAAATTCTTCTTCTAACGCATCGATGGCATTACTGAGAATATTCATAAAAACCTGATTCAGCTGCCCGGAGTAGCAATCGATCGAGGGTAATTTTACATACTCTCTAACGATATGAATTTGCGGACGATTTCCCTTTCCTTTTAAACGATTTCCTAAAATCAGTAAGGTACTTTCAATTCCTTCATGAATATCCACAAGCTTGTACTCAGCTTCATCAAGCCTGGAGAAATTACGCAAAGATCTAACAATACCTTGAATACGTTCGGTTCCCACTTGCATTGATGCAATTAATTTCGGTAGATCGTCTTGAATAAAATCAATTTCAATCTCTTCTAGAACCCGATCGAGTTCAGCATCAGAATTATTATTTTTTGTCTGATATAACTGAATAAATTTAAGTAAATCACCAATATAGTCTCGGGCATGAGCCAAGTTGCCGTGAATAAAATTAACGGGATTATTAATTTCGTGAGCGATTCCCGCCACCATCTGCCCTAAAGAAGACATTTTCTCACTTTGAATTAACTGAACTTGTGCTTGTTGGAGCTGATGCAAAGCTTGAGAAAGTTCGCGAGTGCGTTCTTCCACCCGATTCTCTAAAGTTCGAGTTAAATTGTACAGCTGTAAGTGAACCCGAACTCGAGCGAGGACTTCTTCTTTTTGAAAGGGCTTGGTAATATAATCAACAGCACCTAATTTTAGACCTCTCACTTTATCGACGGGATCGGGAAGAGCCGTCATAAAAATAATCGGAATATCCTTCGCGAACGGATCGGATTTGAGACGAGCGCAGGTTTCAAATCCATTGATTCCTGGCATCATTACATCGAGTAAAATCAAGTCGGGGGGCTTGTATTTAATTTGTTCGATCGCACTTTCACCATCGAGGGCGACCGCCACTTGATAGTTCACTTCTGTCAAAGCACCAGATAACACTTCTAAATTCGTCGGAGTATCATCGACAATTAAAATAACACTTTGATGTTCGGGATTAAATTCTTGATGCATCGCAAATAATTTTTAATGAATTAGGAGGATTTTGAGGGATGTGCGTCAACAGCCTCTTGAAGTCGCTCTCTAATTTTTTTCATTTGAAAGCCTTTCGCCAATTGCTGGATATCTCGAACGAATTGAGTCCATCCTTCATCCGGATTTTGAATGCGATCGAGTTCGATTGCGATCTGATTTAACAAACCTTGTTTGGCCAAATCGAGTAATTTTTCTAAGTCTTCAACGGGCGGAAATTTCACTTCACTTTTTGCTTCGCCAACCGATACACCCGCTTCTTGTGGTTGGTTTTCTGGTTTTTCTTCGTAAATCCATTCCAACTTTAACAGTTGTTGGAGTTTGGTCAAGAGTTCTTCCGCTTGCACGGGTTTGGGGAGAAAGTCATTCGCCCCGGCAGCTAAGCTTCGATCGCGATCGATTTCCCAAACACTCGCCGAAGAAACCAAGACGCACAAGTCTTTTAATCGTTCGTGTCCTCGAATGAGCGCAAGCAATTCTAACCCGTTTGTTACTGGCATCTCTAAATCCGCGATCGTGCAATCGAGAGGAGTATTGAGTGCCATTTCCCAACCCTCTCGACCGTTAGCCGCTTCTAAGACATCGAACCCTAACGGTTGCAGAAGATTTGCAACGACCGATCGATTTTCCCATCGATCGTCAACAATGGCGATCGCGCGCCTTTTTCCCCGATAACCGATAATTTTACCGCCATCGGTGCGAGTCGTACGATCGACCCATTCGGTCGCTTCAATTAACGCTAATTCAAACCCAAACCGACTGCCTTCTCCCGGCTGGCTGCTGACTTCAATTTGACTGTTCATCAATCCCAAAATTTTCTGGCTGATGGTCAATCCCAATCCCGTTCCGTTCGCACGATGTTTTCGATCGCCCACCTGCTCGAAGGGGAGAAAAATTTGCTCCAATTGCTCCGGATGCATTCCCATCCCCGTATCTTCAATTTGAAAGCGAATTCTCCACAGAGTTTGGGGAGCGCTCTTGGAAGATTTAGAAGGAGTCGCGGACTCATCGAGAACGATGGGCCGTTTCTCCATGGCACGCACTTTAAAACTCACCCCTCCACCATCGGTAAACTTAATCGCATTTCCCAGAAGGTTGAGCAGGACTTGGCGCAGGCGTTTTTCATCTGCACAAATGCCCGCAGGTAAGTCGGGAGCACCATGGTAGTCAAACGCAATTTGCTTCGCCTCGGCCCGCACCCGACACATTTCCACCACCCCTTGCAAAAATGCCGGCAAGTGAAACTCACTCGGGTACAACTCCATTTTGCGCGCTTCAATTTTTGAGAGATCCAGGACATCGTTAATGAGCGTCAACAGGTGCGATCCGCACTGATAAACGATATTGACCCCGTGACGTTCTCGTTCTCCCAAAGTCGTTGATTGTTGGAGAATTTGCGCGTACCCCAAAATCCCGTTTAGGGGCGTTCGCAGTTCGTGACTCATACTGGCGAGAAAGTCGCTTTTGGCTTCGCTGGCGGCATCAGCCCGTTCCTTCGCCGCTTCGAGTTCGACCGTCCGTTGTTTGACCCGACTTTCGAGTTGTTGCGTCCAATCACGTAACTCGGCTTCCGAACGTCGCAGGGCTTCCTGGGCTTGTTTGCGGGCGGTAATATCCCGAACGATGGCCAAGTATTCTCGATCGTCGTCATTTTCCAAGGACGAGAGGGATAACTCCACCGCAACGGTTTCGCCATCGAGATCGAAGGTTTGCTCGCTGCGGGGTTGCCATTGTTCGATCGCCTCTGGAAGTCCTTGAAGTCTCGATCGCAGCGGATATCCCACCAAATCGAACGGTTGCCGTTGAAAGAGAGTCATCGTCGCGGGGTTGATTTGGCGAACCCTCCCCTTACCGTCCAAAACGACGATCGCATCTTGAGCCATCTTAAACAGCAGTTCCGATCGTTCTCGAGCCTCAATAATCCCTTCGGCTTGGGGTAAACTCGTCCAGCAGGCGATCGCTACGCCGAAAAATGTCACCGTCAACACCAGGATTACCAGCAGGCTGTCCAACGTACTACCGGGCAACGCATCGAGCCAGGAACGAGCTTTCCAACCCACCATCGTCGCAGAGCAAACCAGCAGAATCAACACCGCCACCTGAGTCCCGACAAAATCCTGGAAATCGCCACTCGATCGCTGGCGATAGCACTCCATCCACCATTGAGGATGGCAGATTGCCCAGGGTGCCCGGCGGATGAGGCGATCGGCGATAATAATCAGCATCGGCACCAACAGACCAATAATAAAATCCCCCACACTCCAGGCAATTCCCCCCACGAGCAAGACGACAGCTTCGATGCTAAAAAACACCAAAGACCACCCGGGCCAGAGAACTTCAGATTTTTCTCGATTCAACCACAGTCCCAAATGTACGGACATCATCGACACCATATAGCCGATTCCCGTAATGGCAATAATGTGGATGATATCGCCCCAAACTAAACACGCAATACTAATAATGAGCGTAATAGTCAACGCTGGACCGAGAACGCCCCGGCGAGAAATCGCCCCAAAGACGGGAGATAAATAACCATCTCGGGCGAGTTGGTACACAACTCGGGCGCATAAAGCCACCGTGTTGGCGCAACTGAGCAAACAGGCAAATGCAAGTAACAGCACCACCAATACTGTTGCCGACTCGCCCCAAAATTTTTCGGCACACAGCACGAGATTGAGTAAAGCATCATCCCCCAAACTCCTATCGGTGGCCAAACGCATTACCACCCACGAACCGCCGAGATAGACGATGGGCAGCAAACTCGCTGTCAGCGCCAGATAGCGCAGTGCGGCAAAGGGTTGGCGGCTATCGGCAATAAAGGCGGCTGCACCTTCGCTGGCATAGACGGCGTAAACCGCAACCAAATACCATTTCGCCCAAACAATGGGGTCAAAACTCGACCAATGTTCTGGCAACAAACCCGGACTGTCTGGGGAAAATGCCAACCAACCCAACCCTTGTATGGCAAAGACTAACAGAAACCCAATTGCCGGGAGCATGAAAACCAGGTGCAAGATGGCCAATGCCCGATTGCCGCTAAAAGCCAGGACGAAGGCAATGAGCGTAAAGCCAATTTTGAACCAGACTTCCGGGGGGTGGATATCGTAGGGAACGAGCAAGGTGGAGAGGAGGTTGTTCAGAACGATGGCATTAATGGGAATTAACGCCGCCCAGCTCAGAAAATAGCCGATCGCCGCATACAAACCGAAGTGAGGGTATTTTTGCAGCAACTGGGTGGCATAGTTAGGCGTTCCCCCGGCAATATCCGGTCGAGCGGTTCCCAAACGCGCCAGCTGTAAGTTGAGCAGCATGGCAACCAGAACCGCAGGCAGCCAAACCCAAATGGCTTGGGGACCGAGGGCGACGTGCATTCCAATAACGGTTCCAGGCCAAACGAGCAAACCGTTGAGGCTGAAACCAAAATCTTCCAGGCGACTAAAACTGCGCGAGAGTCGTCGCGTTGGTAATTGCTGTGGTGGCATGGCGGCAAACTAGATCGAAAGCGGTTAGAGAGGGTTAGCTCGAATCGCCATCAATATTATTTGCGAAGGTGTTGCCCTCGCAAATTCCACCCTACAACATCGATCGTTCTAGGGCGTGTCATCAATAAAACCCGATCTCGGTCGCGACCCGATCGGTTCATTGGAGTTTAGACAAATTTAAGCCCTCGAAACGTCAAACCCCGATCTTGACTTTAAGAGTTTTCTGGAGGATTCGGGAATGTTAGACCCCAAAATCTCACCACATTAGGGTTTTAGACTTGGCTATCGTTGTTTTATCTAAACTCGAGTCAGTTAAGTTACACCCAAAAAGTTCTTGGCTCGCTTCTCGTAACGAGTGGCGATCGCTTTAGGGAAAGAGCAACTCTCCAGGATGTGGATGCAGTTCGACAGGCGTTAACGCGATTCACGAACGATCCTCGATCGTCAACCCGATCCGATTGAATTACAGCTCAACAGAATTAACTGCCGCTCTTGAAGCGATCGCACTCCATCTAACCCCAATTCCACCATAGCCAAAATCTCACCGACCGTCTTTCCTCCGGCGTCACAACCCTGCAAAAACTCATGCTCGCCATCGGTGAGGGAAACGAGCTGGTAGTCGCCATCAAAAATGGTGCGATCGGGCCATCCTTGGATGCACGGACTCAGTTCTGGAGTAGCGGCAAGCAGGGTCTCATCCTGGGACCAGTCGGCTTTGGCAAGGGGGAGTCGTCCCAGGAAAAATTCGTAGTGGGTTAGTTCTGGATCGAGGAGTTCCACCAGGCGATAGTATTGGCGATCGCTAAGGTGTTTTGCCCGTTCGATGAGTTCGTTATCTTTGCCTAAAAGGCGATCGAGCTGCCAGTAGCGAGGGTTGGAGAAGCCGATAAATTCTAAACCCGAGGCATCGATGAGTTCAAATAGGGTATCGATATTGTAATCCACTTCCTGGGGATGGAGGTACATATCGGCAAAGTTGGCATCGCGATGGTTTTCCAACGCCCACCGTCGCTTGTCTTCCCGGACGATCCGGTTATCTTCCGGTAGGGCAGCGAACATTTTTCGCCCCAGGCGAACCCCGGCTTCGTAGTCCTCTTTCTCGTCTCCCTGAAGCAGAGCGATCGCCTGTTGCATCAGTTGGATTTCTCGCCGTCCCAATTCTGCATAAACGAAAATATGGAAAAAGCCACCGGGAGCGAGTTTGGGAGCTAGGGCTTGGATGCCGCGAATTGGATCGGGGAGGTGGTGGAGAACCCCAACGCAGTTAATTAAATCGAACTCGCCATCGAGGCGATCGGCATCGTAGATACTCAGATTTTGGAACTCTACCCGATCGGCTCCCGATCGCTGGCATCGTTCCCGTGCCACTTCCAGCGCCCCCGGACTCAAATCGATTCCCGTTACTTGCGCTTGAGGGTTCAGATGCACCAAATACTCGGTTCCCACCCCCGTCCCGCACCCAGCATCGAGGATGCGAACGTCCTGGCGGGAGGGCTTCATCCTGGTACAGAAACTGTAGGCTGTCAGCCAGTTCCAGCGCCAGTTATACCCCGGTGGCGGCTCGTCGAGGAGGGGTTCGGGGGGGAAGGGATAGGTATCGTAGAGCTGGCGAACGGCCTGGCTGATATCTGAGTTCATCGGGCGCGGGGATGGCTGATGTGAATGCAGATGGCTATTCTACCGCGCTCTGCGATTGGGGAGAAGGATGGGAGTGGAAAATGCAAGATTCCAGCGCCAGACCGATCGTCTTGGATGGATAAATTGAGACGGAGATCGCTCGGTTTTCGTTACATAAGTTCGTGTTTGAACCCAAAAATTGCCGGTCTGCCATCCAAAATTTGGGGAAAAATCGAGAGGATTTAGAACGATTTTGCGTTGTTCCAGGGTTATGATATTCTAATTTTGTAAGCATGCTTTTCAAATTTATCGTACTTAAATCAATCCGCCATCGGAATACACACCAACCTTTGATCGATTAGCGATCGCACCCAACCCGTTTTAGAAGTTAAGTGAATATACAGTTAAGGTAGTATGCCCTCCCCATCTCTACCTCCAGTCACAGGTGCAATATATATAAATGCGTGAGAGCGAATTCCCATGGTCACCACTCAGCCCAGAAAATTCACCTTTGCAGAGTATCTCGCTTATGAAGACGATACGGAAAATCGCTACCAACTTATTGATGGGGAGCTAGTTGCATTGCCGCCCGAATCTGGACTTAACAGCTACATCGCTCGCTATTTGTTATTCTCCCTGGTCAGTAGCGGTCTCGCTCCTCTGGCACTGATTGCGATCCACGATTGCGAGCTTCAGGTTCCGGTGTTGCAACCCGGAGACGCTGCCAACCGTTTCCCCGATTTGGTGGTACTGCGAGAGGAACACTGGGAACTGACGCAAAAGCGATTGACGATTACCTTGGAGATGCCCCCACCTCGGTTAGTTGTAGAAGTGGTGAGTCCTGGCAAAACCAGTCGAGAGCGAGATTACCAACGCAAACGCGCTCAATATGAAGCAACGGGAATACCCGAGTATTGGATTGTGGATACTCAAGAAGAACGGGTGACAGTGTTGTATCTAGAGGAAGGGCGATACGTGGAGGTGGGGGTATTTCGGGAAGAAGACATGATACTTTCTCCTCTATTTGGCGAATGGAAGCTGACGGCACAGCAAATCTTCGATTCCGGCTTGAGTTAGGCGATCGCACCGCGTCCTTTACATAAATTCATGTTTGAGATAAAAAATGACGGTTTTGCCAGCCAAAATGGGAGGGAAATCGAGGGTTGAAAGAACGATTTTGCGTTGCTTCAGACTTGTGATATTCTATTGCGTGGGGTATGTCGTGCAAACTTATCGTACATCAATCATTATGCGAGGATGAACTCAGAAACTCTTAACCGTCACTCAAGAGTCGATTCCGATGCGGCTTTACGCCCCAAAGTATAAAAAATAGTGGCATCGTTCCAAATTCCCCGTTCGGTATTTAACATCTCCAATTCGGCATAAAATTCCGCTTTAGCTTCTGCCAATTGCTTGGAGGAAAGTTGCAAGAGGGGATTGGGATGTTGCCCTGGTGTTGGAGACAAGCCATCATTGAGCCACATCCTTTTTGCCTTTTCTAAACTGATGTAGCTCCCATCTAGTTCTGTGTGAATTTCAATCTCCTCAAAACCGGCTTGTTTTAATAAGTCATCGCATTTCTCGACGGTTCCAGTCGGCTGACTCAATTGAAGAGAAACACCATACCGTTCAAGTACCGTTTGTGCGACAACTCCCCCAACAAAAGCAGTATCTGCAAAAGCATGGAAGCTCAATAGCCCTCCCGGTTTGAGAAACGAATACCAAAGCTTTAACGCACCGACTAAGTCTGACATCCAAATGAATGCAGACGAACAAAAAATACGATCGAAACTGTTGTCTGGGAAATTTAAGGCTTCGGCATCTGCCAAACAAAACTCAATGTTATTCAAGTTGAGCTTTTTCGATTTTCGTTGCGCAACCTCGAGCATTCCTGCCGAGATATCGATGCCAAGAACTCGACCTTCATCTCCGACAATTTGAGCGGCTTCGATGGCAACCATACCGGTTCCCGTGGCAATATCTAAAATCTGCTGTCCAGAATTGAGTTTTGCGTATTCAACAAGACGGCGAGCAATTCGCGGATGCCAATCACCGTTATCGTAATCAGAACTGCGAGCATTATATAGATTTGCGATTTGTTGTTTATAGTCATTGAGTTTAATTTGGGAATTCACAATAATCGACCTCGCATATCCACTCAATATTGACCTAAATTTTCAAGCCGATCGCTAACCAACAACTTCATCGGCAAAACTCGTCCAGCGCGCAAACTCAAACGGTCCCGCGATCGATCCCCAAACATGTTCGTCCGTTGCCGGATCGCGACCCCGATCGAGACTGACTAATCCCCCCTCACTGACCTCAAACGTACTATCGAGATACGTATTTTTGCCGTTGCGTTCTACCATGCAGGCTTTTCCCGGTTCGACCACTGCCTTAAAACTCTGCCCCGTCCACTCCACGACAAAATTGCAACCGGGCAGTTTTTCCAAGCGATCGGCTGTTAATTTCACCAACCGTTCCCGATCGCGAGAAGCCCCAAAAAACTCCTCCTTATCCCGAATCGCGTAATTCTCTACCTGAATGCGATCGTCCACCACCACAAACTTCAACACCCGCGATCGATAAGGCTGATTCAAAGTAATCGCGTAGGCTTGTTCCAAGTACACGCTATACCCCGACAGCAAATCGTAAGGCAGCGGACGCATACACACCCGAATTTGCGCAAATAACGGGGGGTTTTCAAACGCCTGTTCTTGGTTACTAAAATCCCCCGCCATCCAGCGTACGAGGGTGGAAATATCCGTTGAATGAGTCATAGGGAGTAGGGAATGGGGAATAGGGAATGGGGAATGGGGAATGGGACATGGGATGACGCAGTGACGCGGGGACGCTGTAGGGGCAAAGCATTTGAGCGATAAATTCTCTCCAGAAACGAAACCTCACAAATCCAAATGCTTCGCCCTTTTCACCGGACTATCTGACCTCAAACATGACTGAAACACACATATAAATCCTCAACTCTCCTGCTTAAAAACCATTACCGACAAAGCCGGGACGGTAATTTCCAAAGCGTAAGGCCAGGGAGACGAATTCCACTGCCGAGTTTCGAGAGTGGGGATATCGAACATCCCGTAACCGCCATACTTTTTATCATCCGTATTTATCAATTGCCGATAGGTTCCCGCATCCTTAACCCCCAACCAATAATTCTGATAGACATTCGGTTTAAAGTTACATACCACCATCAAAACATCATCAGAGTCTTTCGCTTTGCGGGTATAGGTTATCATTCCACGGGGCATATCGTTACAATCAATCCACTCAAACCCCGCATTGGTAAAATCATCGCTGTAGAGTGCCGGCTCGGAATGATAGATTTGATGCAAATCTTTGACCAACTGATGCAGTTGCCGGTGAGGTTCCGATTCGAGTAACCCCCAATCGATATCGGCCTTCACGTTCCATTCCCGCATTTGTCCGAACTCCATCCCCATAAACAGAGTTTTCTTACCGGGATGGGTAAACATATAGGCAAATAGACCGCGCAAATTTGCCAATTTCTGGGACTCATCCCCCGGCATTTTTTGCCACAGATGACCTTTCCCGTGTACCACCTCATCGTGGGAAAGGGCTAGCATAAATTTTTCCGTGAAAGCGTACCAAATACTAAACGTCAGCTTATTGTGAACGTTAGAGCGGTCTTGGGGTTGAACCAGAAAATAACTTAGGGTATCGTTCATCCACCCCATATTCCACTTAAAGTTAAATCCCAAACCCCCCACATCGACAGGGTGAGAAACTTTTTCCCAAGTGGTAGATTCTTCGGCGATCGAAAGCACTCCCGGATACTCTTTAAAAATGGCGGCGTTCAGTTGTTTGAGAAATTCAACGGCTTCCCAATTTTCTCTGCCACCCTGAGCATTCGCAACCCATTCTTGGCGTTCGTAATCTAGATACAGCATCGACGCCACCGCATCCACCCGAATCCCATCAATGTGATACTTTTCCAACCAAAATAAGGCACTCGAAATCAGGAAATTGCGAACTTCGTAGCGATCGTAATTAAAAACCAGAGTTCCCCAACCTTTATGTTCCCCTTTTCGCCAATCGGCATATTCGTACAAATGAGTGCCATCAAATAACGCCAACCCATGTTCGTCTTTCGGGAAATGACCCGGAACCCAGTCGATAATCACGCCAATGCCCTCTTGATGAGCGCGATCGATAAAATACATGAAATCTTGGGGCGTACCGTATCGCGAAGTTGGCGCGTAGTAACCCACGACTTGATAACCCCAAGATCCATCAAAGGGATGCTCGGTAATCGGTAATAATTCAAGATGCGTGTATCCGACTTCCTTGACGTACGGAATGAGTTTATCTGCCAGTTCTCGATAGGTCAAAAAACGCGCACCCGGCTTATCGAGAATGGGAACCGCTTCACCGGTTTCTGGAGGAGTTTCCAAACTCGAATGCAGCCAAGACCCCAAATGCACTTCATAAATCGAAATGGGTTTTTCGTGCAGCGCGGTATTTCTTCGATTTTCCAGCCAAGCCTCATCGTTCCAAGTGTAGGATAAATCGGTAACAATCGATGCTGTAGCGGGGCGTAACTCTTGCTGATAGCCGTAAGGATCGGTTTTCAAGCAGCAATGACCGTTCGCTGCCTTCACAGCATACTTATACTTTTCTCCCGCTGCGATCTCGGGAATAAAGACTTCCCAAACCCCCATGGGGTTACATTCCATTGTTCCCTGACCGGCATCCCATTGATTGAAATCACCCACCACGCTCACTTCTGAGGCGTTCGGTGCCCAAACAGCAAAGTAAACCCCCGGTTTTCCATCCTGGTGGGTTAGTTTTGCACCCAGCTTTTCATAAATCTGGTAGTGCTTGCCTTCTCCAAATAAATAAGCATCAACTTCTGTAAAACTCTCTACTACTTGAAGTTCTGTCATCTGCTTAAGAATATCGATTTCCGTTTATTTTTATATGGATTTAGGTTAAGTGTTTGGACTCAACAGGTATTACCCTCGACTCAATTTATGAAGCTCGCTCGAATCTATAAATTTTTAGCACCCTGATTCGATCGAAATGATTGATACTTAGCTCCAAGCTAATCAGTTTTTAACCGAAATAGTAAAAACTGCGTCACCTGTTCTTCGCTAAAATTATCATCGCTAATCAAGAGTAAACTTGGGCTACCATCGGGTAATTTTGGACCTAATGTCATTCCCTCCAAATTATCCAGCGTCAGATCGAGGTCTCCCAAATCTAACACCAACTGCTTGCGAATCGATCGCAACCCAGAAATATCCCCCTTCAACGTCTCGTACCCGGCAATATCGTTGGCATCACCCAGAGTTAGCTGAAAAATTTTCGCCCCATTTCCCCCCACGCCAAAACTGCGTTCCAAACTCAAGAAATGACCGCCACCATCGATGGACACCAACTCCGTCAACCCATTCACCGCCAAAAACGGCGGTGGTTCTAAACGGTATAAATGTTCTGCCAGAATTTGCGGGCGACCTCCCGTGACCAAATAATGAAGCAATCGAACTTTTGCCCGTTCCGGAGTCGAATCGGCAGACTCGTCAATATTCTCCACATCTTGCAACAGGGCCGATTCCGTTGCCGCAAACACCCGAAACGGTTCGCCAGGAACCATCGTGCCGCCAAAATTCAGCGTTAGAGCTTCAAAACCGAGGTTATTCTGTACCCCCATGGTTTGCAACTCACCGGCTTCGTCGGGAGCGTAGTAGGGCGGCAGGGGGTACAACTGCTGCAACTGTCCCGTTGCCAAATCGTACTCTCCCACAAACGGTGCGATCGCCGCCGAGGAGTCCCCTTCGCTCGAAATCGCCACCGTCCCCTGGGCCGTGAGGGCAATGCCTTCCGGGTCGATGGAACCTGCCGGATAGGGTTTGCCGTCTTGGTTTTTGAGGGTGGTGACATCCTCTATGCTGACGCTACCCATACGAATTCCATCGCCGTTTTCATCATTCAAGGCAACGCGCAACGTATAAAACCGAGACGGTGCTAAGTTGCCCCGATCGTCGGAAATCGCGTAGAATCGATCGCCCGCACGATCGTAGGTCAGTGCTGACAACCCACCCACGGGAGTTTCCTCAAATGTCGTCTCCGGCAATTGATACTCGTCGAGAAATTCTAGGGAAAGATCGAGAAAAAGGCGATCTTGGGCTTGAACTTGGGGCAGGCCACAGGCGGCGAGTAGCGACAGTAGGACGATGGCGACAAATCGCCGCAGAAAAGATAAAACAGGAAAGAAATGGGGCATCTCGATCGAACAATAACTTCCGCACCGATCGTGCTTCAAATCTATGCTTAGATCGGCGATCGAATTGCTAATTTTCTCATCTTAAACTGGATCGGGATCGTGAAAAACCCTTTATTCTCCTCCTTTCAATTCATCCAGGCGTCCCATTGGGGATTGAGTCTGTGGGTGCTGTTAACCCTGTGTGAGGGAGGTATCGTACCCTCTGCACTCGCGGCATCCTCCCGCCAAACCCCCAATGCGATCGCCCAAACGGAGGATATAGAAGATATCTTTGCCAATCCCCTCGAACTGACCGAACCCGATCCCCTCCTCCCCGAACCCGATCGCGAGCTAAGCGATGCCGAACGCCGAACCCTCGAGCGTGCCCTAGACGAACTCAACACGCAAGCCACGGCAGAATTTACCGCCGGCAACGTTCTCGAAGCCTTCGAACTGTGGAACCGGGAACTGCGCCTGCGTCGCTATACCGACCCCATTTCGGAGGTTGAAGCCCTGGGAAGAGTGGGGGGTAATGCCCTAGATGAAGGGAACTTCGTCCAATTGCAACTGGTTTCCGCCCGGTTGCGGCAAATCCAGGAAACGCAACTCGAACCCGACGAGTGCGAGGACGATCGAGAACGGGCAACAGTCGATTTAGAGCTACTGCAAGCCCTGGGTGTGGCTTACGATCGCGTTGGAGCCCCCGAACGGGCTGTCCCCCTCTTGCAGCAAGTCCTCGCCGAATCCCGTCGCCGCCAAGATACCCGCCAGGAAGAGGAAACCCTCAACGATCTCGCCCGCATTAGTTTAGATGCCCTCGATTACCCCGCCGCCGCCCAATCCTACGAAGACCTGCTAACCCTGGCCCAATTTCGCAAGGATACCGACAGCGAAGCCACCTACCTCCAGCAACTCGCCTTCGCATACCAGAAAATGCAACAATTGTTGCTACCTCTCGATCGTCAGCGAGAAATCCTACAGCGCTCGATCGAAGTGCAGCAGCGAATCGTCGTCCTCATCGAACAGCAAATCCAAACCCCCGCGATCCAAGCCGAAATTGTCGATTTGAGGCTGGAAATCGCTGCTGACTACGTCCAACTCAGCCAGATCGAGACGGAAATCGCCACGGAACTCCAAGCCCAGAATCAAACCGAACTCGCCGATCGCAGCTTGGCCTCCGCCGAGACGAATATCCGCTTCGCCGAGCAAATTTACCGGGAAACCTACGAGTTCTCCTGGTCCCTGCAACAGTTCTACCGCGCCAGCGAAGCACTCACGCAACTTGGGGCACTCTACGAATCCCTCGATCGCTTCTCAGAAGCCGTGCAAGTTTACCAAACCCAACTCGATGTCTTACAACTCGCCCGCGATCGCTACGGCATGACGATCGCCTACGATCGCATGGGCAAAATTTTCCAAACCACTGGAGCTTATACCCAAGCCTTGCAGGCATACCAGAATGCCCTCGCAATTGCCCAGCAACTGGGCGATCGGCAAGACTACTTCGCCCTACAAATCGAACGCATCCAGCAGCGGAGTCCCCGGTAGGAGGAAGAATGGGGTGAGGCACTCAGCGATATCGCTGAGTGCCTATCTACTCGGACATCTTAAAAATAGGACATCTTAAAAAGCTAGAAGCAAGCTTTCGCTGAGTACGGATAGCTGATGGGACTTTAGGAATATAGTTTTGAGAGATAACTTTCTTCCCATCCCCCCATCCCCCCATCTCCCCATCCAAACTGCTCCCTCATTTCAAGGTGAATGAGTTCTAGCTCTAATGGGGATAACCGTAGAGACCCGGAGAATACGCCTCAATCACGTTTCCCGTTCTCGCACAAGTCACCATCAAGTAATCGCACGCCGGACATTGGGTTCGCGTTAACTGGCTATCTAAGAGGTGATGGCGTTCGGCGTGACTGCCACAGTTGGGACAGCGAATAGCATATTTTGAGTGCATTTCAACCTCTTCTATTATTGTTAATTGTTGTTGCATTGTGAAGAAAAAATTAAAAAGTATTGTTGCTTACAGTTTTTAAGTCAATCGAGAGTATTTGATGCCATCAATTTTTTAAAAATTGATGCAAAAAAAAATAAGTTACTATCTTGTCATTATGTCATGACTTTTAGATAGCGTCAATCAAAAAAATAGGGGATCGACTGTTTAATAACGATCCCCAGTAGTTTAAAGTCCTTTGTAAGTAATGCCTTTCTAGCATTTCAAGATATGTTTTTCTCAAAAGTTATGACGATTCTCACAATGAATTTTGACGCGATCTTTTTTTATTTTTTAATATAAACAAATATTAATTTTTACGACATTAAAAAACGCTCGACAACAGATAGTACGAGATGGCTGATTTCAAATCTGGTGGGCATCAAGCCGTTTCTGGGAAGAGTACTCTATAGCCATAGCCCGTATCCTGGAGACACTCAATCGTGACCCTCGACCGATACTCCACCGGCTATACCCGCACATCCCGCGCCTCTTGCCAATGCTCTTTCCCCATTCCCCATTCTCCCTTCCCCAATCATTAAAAATGTGTAACGAAAAGGGCGCGAACTGCTATGGGTGTATCTCAGCGAACAAAAAGCGATCGCCCCAATCGGAGCGATCGCCATCGAGTCAATTGAAGCTAATCGAAATTAGGCATCGTAGTAGAGAGCAAACTCGTAGGGGTGAGGACGCAATCGCATCGGGTTGACCTCGTTATCGAGTTTGTAGGTGATGTAGTTATCGATGAAGTCTGCCGAGAGAATACCCGGTTCCGTCAAGAAGGCGTGGTCTTTCTCCAGAGCAGCGAGAGCCCCTTCCAAAGAACCCGGCGTAGACGGAATCTTGCTCAGTTCTTCCGGGCTGAGTTCGTAGATATCCACATCCAGGGATGCGCCCGGATCGATTTTGTTCTTAATACCGTCTAGTCCGGCGCACAGCATTGCCGTAAAGGCCAGGTAGGGGTTGGCGGTGGCATCGGGGCAGCGGAACTCGATCCGCTTAGCCTTGGGATTGCCACCAGATAGGGGAATCCGAATCGAAGCCGAACGGTTACCTTGAGAGTAAGCCAAGTTCACCGGAGCTTCAAAACCGGGCACCAAACGCTTATAAGAGTTCAGAGACGGGTTGGTGAAGGCCAAAACCGCCGGGGCGTGGTGGAGCAATCCGCCGATAAAGTGGAGCGCCAATTCGCTCAAGTCGGCGTACTTGTCCCCGAAGAACAGGGGCTGTCCGTCTTTCCAGATGGACATGTGGGTGTGCATCCCGGTACCGTTGTCGTTAAACACCGGCTTGGGCATGAACGTGGCAGACTTGCCGTGCTTGCGAGCGACGTTCTTAACCACGTACTTGTACGTGAGGGCGTAGTCAGCGGCCTGAATCAGAGAAGCAAATCGCATACCCAACTCGCACTGACCGGCGGTTCCCACTTCGTGGTGGTGTTTTTCGATCGGTACGCCGCACTTGCCCATCGTCAGCAACATTTCGCTGCGGATATCTTGCAACGTATCCGAAGGTGCGACAGGGAAGTAACCGCGCTTGTAACCGGTCTTGAAGCCGAGGTTGCCCCCTTCTTCCACCCGTCCGGAATTCCACAGACCTTCGCCGGAGTCGATATGGTAGTAACCTTCGTGCTCGTTCTGGTCGTAGCGGATATCATCGAAAATGAAGAATTCCGGTTCGGGTCCGCAGTAGACCGTATCGCCAATTCCGGTAGATTTTAAGTATTCGAGCGCCTTAGCTGCGATCGAGCGCGGATCGCGATCGTACCATTCCCCAGTCCGGGGTTCTTTGATACTACAGATCATGCTCAGGGTCGGCACTTCCATGAACGGATCGATCCAAGCCGTCGCCGGATCGGCCACCATAGACATATCCGAAGCGTTGATGGCTTTCCAACCCCGAATGCTAGAACCATCAAAAGCGACCCCTTCCGTAAAAGCCTCTTCATCGATCAGGCTGCGGTGGAACGTACAGTGCTGCCAGATACCGAAGAGATCGACGAACTTAAGATCGATTAACTCGATATTTTCGTCTTGAATCAATTTCAAAACGTCTTGTGGCGTCTGGGCCATGAGTTTACTTCTCCCTAAACAATTAATAAAAGTTCGGCTACGGGTTGCCAGTTTTTATGTCTCTCAATGCTTTGCCGCGCTTGAAGCGCGCGCTTAGGCCCACATTAGGGGACTCGATCGTAGTTTGCACCTGCATCATCCTAGAGATAGGTGCAACCCCAAATTAGTAATCTACGATACAAAATGCCGATTAAAAGAATAATTAAAGATTTGATACGAATCTCGAGCGGATGGACTTCAGGAGCAAGGAGGATGGGAAGAAACGGGAGCCGTGGGAGAAACGGAAGCTGGGGGAGGTCGGGGAGCAAAACCCTTGAACGATCGTTGACCTCATCACCGATCGTTAAGGCGACCCGATTGTAAAGACACTAAACCGATGAGAAGAGGGGCAAACAGAGGCAGAGGAGACGAGTATCATTCCCCATTCCCCATTCCCCATTCCCCATTCCCCATTCCCCATCTCTCTTCTCGACACGCACATCCCCCTAATCCCAGGTATTCCCTAAGTTTCGTGGTTTTGACCGATCGTCGTGCTGATAAACTAATATACGGGTGAGATCGGCTGTGGTGTAGCCGTTCCACCTGCTGTCAAAACACCGTACAAAAGATAAATTTCATGCAAGACGCCATTACAACCCTCATAAAAAATTACGACGTAACCGGACGCTATCTCGATCGCAATGCCATGGATAGCCTCAAGTCCTATTTCGAGACGGGAACGGCACGAGTACAGGCTGCTGCCGTAGTGAACACCAACGCCGCCGACATTGTCAAGCAAGCCGGATCGCAACTCTTTAGCGATTTACCCGAACTCATTCGTCCCGGTGGCAGCGCCTACACCACCCGTCGCTATGCCGCCTGCTTGCGGGATATGGACTACTACCTGCGCTATGCGACTTACGCCTGGGTGGCTGGAAATACTGACGTTCTCGACGAGCGGGTTTTGGCTGGTTTGCGGGAAACCTACAACTCCCTCAACGTTGCCATCGGACCGACGGTTATCGGTATCGGTATCCTCAAAGACATCGTTCGCGCGCAAGTGGCCGAAGCGGGAATTGAAGGTGCGGCATTTTTAGACGAACCTTTCGATCATATGATTCGCGAGTTGGGCGAAACGGACGTTTGAGTGTGTCTCCCGTCGAGTGTTTCTCGATGGCAGACGCGAAACGCACTTCAAAAATCTATCCTTAAATAAAGATGACCCGCACTACTAGTACGTGAGGCAGGTTGGGTCATCTTTTTTCATCGGTTCAAATTCTCCAATCGGTAATTCCGATGGCAAGGTGACGGTAAAAGTGGTTCCGATTTCCTCTTCGCTTTGGCAGGCAATCGTTCCTTGGTGTCTTTCTACAGCTTGCTTAACGATGTAGAGTCCCAATCCGGTGCCTTGGATGTTACCGACGTTAGCCCCGCGCTCGAACTGCTCAAATAGCTTGCCTTGGGATCGTTCGGGAATTCCAAGGCCCCAATCTCGAACTTGGAAGGTCACTTGTTGGTTTGCGGTAGCCACCTGTAATAAAACTTTACCACCCTCTGGGGAATATTTGATGGCATTGGAGAGTAAATTTGTCAGAATCTGACGCAGGAGTCGTTCGTCGAGTATTGTTTCGCCCCATGAATCGGGTGCAGACTGGTGGGGTTGAAAAACTAGCTCGAGTTGATGAATCGGTGAAATAGATTGCAACGGTTCGATTACACTCTCACAAAAAGATCCCAAATCGATCGCTTTCGGATGACAGGTGATGCCATCGGATTCTAATTGGTTCACCACCAATAAATCTTCGAGTAAATCCGTCATACTATTCACGGAAAGCTTGATGCGATCGAAATGCTTATTTCTTTTCTCGAAAGATAATTTATCGTTATAGTTTTTCAGCAGTTCGGCAGAGCAAAGGATACTCGAAAGAGGGGTGCGTAAATCGTGAGAGGCAATAGCCAGAGTTTGAGATTTTAACTCGTTGAGTTGTGTGCTTTTTTCGAGTTCGGCTTCGAGTTTTTGCTCTCCTTTTCGTTTTTGGAGTGCCATTTCGATCGTCGTGCTGATATCTTGAGATTTGAAGGGTTTGACGAGATAGCCGTAGGGTTCCGTTTCCTTGGCGCGATCGAGAGTTGTGCGATCGGCGTAGGCCGTAATATAAACAATGGGAGTTCGATATCGCTGGCGAATTTTAGAAGCCGTTTCAATCCCATCGAGCGGACCTCTGAGCATAATATCCATCAGCACTAAATCGGGCGGATTGTGCTTGACTTGTTCGAGGGCTTTTTCTCCAGAATTGACTTTTGCGGTAACCTGATATCCCTGTTTCTCCAGGTTTCGGGCAATGTTAGCGGCAGCAATTAGTTCGTCTTCAACGATTAAAATTTTGGCATCAGACATGAGTGATATCTTGGAGCTAGTTTGGCGTTCGATAAAAATAATATAAATTTCCGAAGACTTAAAATGCTTTCTTAGACGCAATTCCACAAAAATATGCTGTCCTCAAGAAGACTTAAGTCCAGAAATCATCGATCGACGTGCACCGTTAAGTTCGAACACCCCTAATTGTCTCTCTCGCTCCACGAGAGCCTTTCCAATTTTAAGTGGCTATAACGACATCAATTCAGGCTCTCGGAACAAGTTGTACGTGACTGTATTCTCTATTAAGACTGATTTCGAGCAGGTTCCACATCCGTAGATTACCGAATTTCAAGCTACGTATATTTTCGATAATTTCTCAGTATTTGTACCGATCGAATCAAGTTTTCAGAGGAATTCGATCGATGGGGAGTCGGCAAAAGCGATCGCTATATTCATCTGAGTACGGACAGTTCGGGCATTAATCAGAAGATTGACAGTGCGATCGCTCGGGCCACCCACCAGAATCCCCCTGGGAAGGAACCATCGCAATTAACTCCACCTGTCCGGCATCGTTGACCGTCCATGCTGTTGCTTCCACCAAAGGAGAAGGGAGGATAGAGGGAACTTCCACTGGGTGATTGGATGCCGTTGCCATGGAAAAATCCTGCCAATCGCGCCACACCGTCCCAGTCGCAATCGGATCGGTGGGGTCTTCAGGCAATCCCCCCCGTCCGGTGACCACAAATTGACTGTTGGCATAGACCCCGCAGCCAGAAACCACTTGCGCATTGCCATCAATGGGACTGTCCGGTAACTGAACCAACCCCGCACCAGGATCGACATCCGGCGTTTGCACCGTCACCACGCCGCTAAAGGCCGCCCCCAATTCTGAGGTGGCCGTAATATCGCTGTCGGGGGTCTGTAATTCTCGAAACTGCGTGCCGAAAACCCCCTGGGCGACAATACTCACCCGACCCCCAAATCCTTGCTGGGCGTTGGCGGTGATATCGCTATTTTCCAAGGCGACGAGGGTTTCGGTGTTGAGGGTGATATTGCCGCCATCAGTATTCCCGGCATCGGTGGAGATGCGACTGTTCCCCAGCATTTGCAGGTCCGTTGCATTTAAGCTGATATTCCCCCCCTCCCCAGAGACGGTGACCGCCGAAAGTGCCCCCCGTTCGTCGAGTTGAATCATGTTGGCCGTGACGTTTAGATTCCCCGCCGCCCCGCTTCCCAACCCTCGCACGCCAATTTCCGCCTCGTTGCGGACGATCAATCGATCGGTCCGAACGCTCAAATCCCCGGCATTACCCGCCCCACTGGTGTTCGATTCGATCGCGCTCGGAACAACACCATCGCCTATCGTCCCAAAGGAAACCGACTCCACCGAATCATCAATTCCCGTGGCAAATCCACTCACTTCTACCCAGTCGGTGGCATTGATTCGCAAACTGCCCGCATCCCCATCGCTTCCCGTTGCCGCTGAAACCTGCGCCCCATTCCTGACGCTGAGGTGACGGGTATTTACCGTTAAATCCCCAGCGGGGGCCGTTCCCTTTTGTCCGGCGAGAGTCAGCAGCGAGGAAGAGGTGTACAAACCCGAGATAAATCGCCCATCCTCCGACGCACCGCTTAAATCCACTGACTCCGCCGTGACCGTGAGATCGCCGCCGCGTCCCCCACCGGCTGCCGAGGCGGAAATCTGCATTCCATCAGCCACGACGAGATGACCTGCATTCACCGTCAAATCGCCGGATTCACCCGCCCCCAAGCTAGTACTGAAGAAACCTCCTGGAGAAAGCTGTCCCCCCGGAACCCCCCTCAATTCAATCGTCTCACCCGTCACGGTCACATCCCCGCCATTTCCGACGCTGGGAACCCCCGTTACCGCACCGATAAAGGTATTGTCGAAGGAACGTATCTCTCGGGCGCTGAGGGTCACATCTCCCGAATTGCCCAGCCCTGCAGTTCCGGCTAAAACCACGGCGCGATCGAATCTTGCCGTCCCCGCCACATCCAAGGTCAAATCTCCCCCCTCTCCGGCAACGAAGGAGGTGGTCATAATCCCCACTTGGTTAATCGCCCGCAACTCCTGGGCTTCGACCCAGAGATTTCCAGCTTTTCCCGTGGCGGCACTAATACTGTAGAGTCCGTCGCGCAATGCCAGGGGATTGATGGTTTCGGCGACGAGTTCGCTGAGTAAGTCGGTGGGGCGGGTTCCGGTAATTTCGAGCAAGTCGGCGCGCACCCTCAAACCACCGCTGGTTCCTTCGCCAAACGTCGAGGCAGAAACATAGGATCCATCTTGCAAGCGCAGGGTATTTGCTTCGATTTCGATCCCCCCTCCGTTAAAACTACCGAAGGTATCGCCCACCACTCGGGAATTTTCATCCAAGAAAATATCTCCTCCCCGAACTTGAATCCGGCCGCCTCCCAAACCGCTGGTATTAATGCTGGCATTTTGGGTGAGTTGAATGGTTCCCATGGGTCGATTTGAACTGGCAAAGGGGGCATCCAAGCGTACGGTTTCATTATTGCCAGAAATCACATCGATCGCGCCGTCGGGGGCATTCAGATGTCCCCCTTCCAAAGCAATACTTCCCCCCACAACGGTGATGGTTTGAGTGGGTCGAACGGCGAGTCCGATCGGATTCTCTTCAAATGTAAATTGAGAGCGATCGACGATCGAACCCGGATTTGAACCCAGTTGCAATCCAACCGGAACGCTAACGGTTAAAAGGGGAGACGCTTGGGGTTCGACGGCACTATATATACTGCCATCTTCAAATAGCAAACTGTCAGCAGTGCTGGTCACAAACGACCCGCCAATATCGAGAGCGGCGTTGGCACCGAAGACGATCCCCGCAGGGTTGAGCAGGAATAGATTCGCCGTTCCATTGGCTCGAATCAAGCCATCGATATCGGAAAGTTGACCGCCGGTGACCCGAGTAATAATATTCTCGATGGTGAGGGCATTATCGAAATAAGCCGTAGAACCGGTCTCGAGGTTAAATCGATCGAAACTGTGGAATAGATTATTGCCCGCTTCCGTCCCGCCTGTAATTTGCTGGAGCGAGCCATCAATTTCGACGATCGAATTGTTGGGTAATGTACGATCGGGAATAATTTGAGCAAAAGTGCTTTGGGGAGAAACGAGTATTCCCAAAATCGATAAAATCGAGTAAATTTTTAGAAGATTTGAATACTTAATACTTGCAATATATTCTGTCTGTCTGTTCATACTTTTAATCGCCAGATGAATGGATTTTTTTTATGTCGATAAAAACATACTTGCTAACTCTTAATTATTTTTTATTGCAGCATAACGAACATCGTTTGAGAGATTACGAAAGGCTTAAAAAAAATAAACTATTTGATATAACGAAAAATTCATCCGTGATTGCCACTATATTTTAGTGGTTTACTAGTCCTACCATTAGAATTCATAAAAAGAGAGCGAAATCCTCTAACCTGGATGATTCATGAGCTGGGATTAAAATATCTCAAAGCCTTGTCGTGCCCAGAAATCTGGGAATTTCCCAAACCCCAAAAAACAGACTGTTTTTTGAAGTTTGATATGCGTCGGGATTGTGGCGTTTGGTGAAGAATCCAGGCTAACGTAGTGTATTGCATGCAAAAAAAATACAGTATCAAATACAAGATTCTGATATCGATCGACTCGACCTTAGATTAATTGAGTCTCGATCGAGAGTAAGGCTTAGAGGGATAGCTGATTGCGAGCGCAAGAAAAAATCAGGAGAACTCGACATCTATTTAGCCTAAATCAATTCTGCTTGCACCTGGGTTCAAGCGTTTTCAAAATTCAACTGAAATTCTCATAAAATCCTAGGAATCTATGTTTACCCGTCAACTTTACTTAAAGTGATTTTTGTAAATTTTTAACATGAATTGAAAAGTAAAAAATCAAGATTATTTTTAGTAATGACCTCTAAAAATAACCGCTCGAAACAAAATTCGATCCACCGGCTAAGTACAGAAATGAGATGCAGCACAAATTACCCAAAAAACAATGATGGGAACTCGAGATTGAAGCGGTAGATTTAAACCCGATTTTCAGAATTAGAGTTTAGACAAATTGGAGGGATAGAACCATCAAATCTTTATCTTGACTAGATTTGAAAGATGCAAGGAGGAATCGGAAAGTTCAAACTCAAAAGGCTTTCCACCTATGGGTTATCCCCTTCGCTATCTAAATTTTGTCTCGACTCCAGTCAGAACTTAATTTGCGAATATCGCGATCGTTCGGCACGATCGCAGTGCTCAAGTCCGTGAGGGCAGATCGTGAACCTCATCCATTCGAGAAACGCAATAGTCGTTCACCCCACCCAGTTGATTTGAATCGGTAAACCGATCTCGATCGCCCACAGATTTATCCCGTATTTGACCCGAGTAATCACCAAGGAATGAGTCCTACACAATGACCGATCGGAATGTGCGCGCTCAAGTCGTAGTATCGCTAACGTTTTAGATGACTTGTATCTGATGCTGGTCATCATCGTTGGGATCTGCTCGAACCAGCATTAGGATCGCCTGTTAGATTTAGTTAGATTTCGCGCACGTCAAATACCATTACATTATAAAAACGGAAGATTCCGGATGATTTTGGAGGGAAACAAAAATTTACCGCAGTCGTAACCACTGCGTTCGATAATGACGCCCACGAAGATCTCGAAAATGGTAAGACGTATGGCACACAGAGAAGTTAGGAGGAGAGTTTAGGCCTGTTCGGGAGGCTAAGGGAAAAACATACTTTATAAGATTGGCGTGTGTGCACCTCTCCTGAATGCACTGATGGAGAATCACGATCGCGAAAGATGAGCGATCGATTATCCCTTGACTCTCCCCCACCCATTCCTCACCCGGTTGCCGTTAACTGTTTCTTCTGCGATGGCGAAGATGACTTCATCGGTGCCGAAAGGGCTTCGCTTAACTCAGCACAACCCAATCGTTCCTCCAAAATGTTCATCACCTCGCGCCCGAAATCATTTTCGTTACGCTGCCACGCCTCCAAACAGACCTCACCGAAAAAGCTGCCCAACGGTTCGGGATTCCAGAGTAGTTTCCGCGCCGTCCAAGGCATCAAACTCATCGGATCGTAATCGGGTTTGAGAATACCTTCCTCGATCGCGTATTCTTCTAAATGCGTGTGGGGTTGCAAGCCGATAAAGAAAATCGCCGGTTCGACTTTATCCGCCCCAAAAATTCGTTCGAGTTCGCGATGGTAGGCAATGGTTTGGCGAATCGTCTCGAAGGTTTCGTCGATAACGTTGAACGAGTAGTTCACCGACACCAAATCGTTAAATCCAGCAGCTTTTAAATCCCGGCAGTTTTCCAGTACCACTCGCAGGTTATAGCCCATCCGCATTTTGCGGACTAGTTCCTGGGAACCGCTGGTAATGCCGATTTCAAAATAGTTCATCCCCGTTTTCACCATCAAATCGCACAGTTCGGGGGTGAGATTGTCGGCGCGAATGTAGGCCGCCCAATGGATATCGTCCATCCCGGCATCGATAAGTTTGCGCAACAGTTCGATCGCATCGTCAATAAACCGACGGGCCGGGATAAACTGGGCATCGGTAAACCAGAAGTTGCGAATTCCGCGATCGTACAACTGCCGGATTTCCGCCACCACTTCATCCGCCGGATTGATGCGCACTTGCTTCCCTTCAATGACGGTATAAATGCAATAGCAGCAGTTGTGGGGACAGCCGCGTTTGGTTTGCACCCCCAGGTAGAAGTCGCGATCTTGCAGGTAGTAGTCGAATTCGGGCCAAATACTTTCGATATAGTCGTAGTCGCAGGCAGTTTTTTCGATCGGGGTGGGGGCTTCGTGGATCGTCCCTTGCCGAGGTTGAGTTACCCCAGCAACGTAGCAGCGTTCGCTACCAATATCTTCCCCTCGTAGGAGTTTGCTCAGTAAAGCCTCTCCCTCTCCTACAGAGACAATCGTTCCTTTGGGCAAACTGCGTCCGAGTTGCTCGTAAAAGACGCTGACCGCCCCACCACCAACCACGGCGCGGGCTTCGGGATGATACTTTCTCGCTCGTTTTAATCCCCGCTTAATTAACCCCTGGTTGCGCCACAGTTCCGTATAGTACGAACCGGCCAGACGCAAGCCTCCGATTGCCCCCCGCAGCTTAATCGCTGGATTCTTTGCGTAATAAAATTCGAAGGCATTTTGCAGGGGATTGCCGCCTCGACCGCCAACAGGAGCGTAGATTTGGATATCGCGCCAGGAAAACACCAATAACGTGGGTTTAAACTCATCGATACATCGATCGAGGGCACTCGAAAAGTCCAACGGCGGCACCGCACCTAAATCGAAAATGCGCTGCTCGATGTCCTGAAACTGCTTGCGAACGAAATCGGCAAGGTAGACAACCCCGATGGGAAAGATCGGATTGCAAGGAAGGCGGACATATAAAATGCGGTTTACGATTCCAGAACTCGTCATCTCGAAATCTTTATATAACTTAACTTTTAAGATACCACTTATTTTTCGAGAAGATGGACGCTTTCCCCGCACGAAGGGCGATCCCCTGCTCAGAGATTCACTCCCTCCCAGTTTCTCGAATATTTCGACCTCGATCGCATTGATTCGCGATCGCACCATCCGATTGCTTAATTCAACCGATTCAAACGGATCTAGATTTCTGATGCCCGTTGGCGAGGCATTTTTCGATAGTTTTGGCTAAAAATTCCCAAAACGCTGGTTTTTTGTCAGATCGAATTTCCAGCTTTCTACGTGGAAATGCTGGCTTGGTAGTCACTTTTACAACTTGTGGGGATCGCAAAATGTTAGTGTGCAAATATAACAAGCAATTAATATTGTTTCACCCCAGTAATTCACTCACCTATAGCTATGGCTCAAATCCTCGATCCCTTACCTTTAGGAAGCGCCGACCCCATTACTTGCTGCTATGTCAATGCTACGAGCCAGATTCAGATTGCTCGCATCACCAACGTGCCCAACTGGTACTTCGAGCGAGTAGTCTTTCCAGGACAGCGCCTCGTCTTTGAGGCTGTCGTGGAGGCACAGCTCGAAATTCACACGGGAATGATGGCAAGCGCCATCCTGTCGGATACAATTCCCTGCGATCGCCTGCAGCTCCAGGTGGTCGATAGCATTGAAGAAAATTCTACCTCCCCAAGGGGATTAGAAGATGTAAATAATTATGAAGCATCAACCTCGAACGAGGCAACCCATGCATCGAAACGTAAGGTGCTCGCGTCTGTAGATTAAGCCAGACCGACGCTTGAGTTTCCATTGCCAGTCAACGAGAATTGGGGATAGCAGTAGTACCTGCTCAAACGCTCGAAAAAAGTATCCAGAAGGGATTTAGGATGTCGCGATTCGCTCGAATCGCCCGCACGGGGACGCAGTGTATGACTGCGCCCCAATTCTCACGTTTAGCCATATTCAACCATCGTGTCCGAAACCACCCAATCCTCCGAAACCACCCTCTATCGAATTTCCCCCCTAATTCGGCTGACCTTACTCGGTTTGTACGTTGCCCTAACCCTTCCCCTGCCTGCGTTGTCGACTCACACTCACGCACCGGTATCTCCGACGTTCTTGTGGGTGGGAATTGCCATTGGATTTGTTGCCTTGTACGGAGCCCTCAGCGAGCGAGTACGACTTGACGATCGCGGCATTCAAGTCACCTATCCCAACTGGGTTCCTTCCATATTACGTAAAGGTTGGTTCCTTCCCTGGTCGGAAGTCCAAGCCCTCAAACCGCGCTCTACCGGTCAGGGAGGTCTGGTTTACTATTTCCTAGCCAAATCCGGTCAAGGGTATCTGTTACCGGCGCGTGTTGCGGGATTTTCTCGGTTGGTGAGCCAAGTCCAAGCCCGGACGGGGATCGATACCACCGACGTTCGTCCCCTCGCTCAACCGTGGATGTACTTTATTCTGCTCGGTTGTACGTTGATGCTGTTGCTCGTCGATAGATGGACGGTATCGGTCGCCCTCGGATGAGTTTTTCGATCGCGATCGACACCCAATAAAATGTCTTGAATCTTTCGAGAAAGATTCATCTAAAAGTATTAAAACTTTGTTAAAGTTTTTAGAGTGCTAGATTGCATTTAAAAACCCGATATCTAGTATCGAACGGCATTCCAGTTGCTTGTTTTCCGGGACGGGGTAAGGGCGCGATCGCCCGTTCGGTTTCACCTCAACCGGGTCAATGCACGATCGCCAACCTTGTCCCCCTCGGAAATCGAGAATCCTCATGAAAAAACTCATTCGAGGTCTGCATCAGTTTCAGACCAGTTACTTCAGCACCCATCACGCCTTATTCGAGGAACTCTCGCGCGGTCAGCATCCCAGAGTTCTGTTCATCACCTGTTCCGATTCTCGGGTCGATCCGAACCTCATTACCCAAGCCCAAGTCGGCGAACTCTTCGTCATTCGCAACGCCGGCAACCTCATTCCCCCCTTCGGGGCAACCAATGGCGGTGAAGGGGCCGCCGTTGAATATGCGATCCAGGCTTTAGATATCGAGCAAATTATCGTCTGCGGTCATTCCAACTGCGGAGCGATGAAAGGATTGCTCAAACTCAGCAAACTCGAAGAGGATATGCCTCTGGTGTACGAGTGGCTCAAACAAGCCGAAGCCACTCGACGCCTGGTTAAAGAAAACTATTCCACCCAAGAAGGCGCTCAACTGCTCGATTTAACCGTTGCCGAGAACGTCCTCACCCAAATCGAAAACCTGCGCACCTATCCGGTGATTCACTCCAGACTCCACCAGGGCAAACTCCACCTCCACGCTTGGGTCTATAACATCGAATCTGGAGAAGTCCTCGAATACGATCCCACCCGCCACGCCTTCGTTCCCCCCGATGGATTCGTGGAAGCGTCCCTACAAGGTTGCACCCTGTCGCAATCTCCCGAGGCATCGGTTGGAGCTCAACTTCAAATCGTGCCCTCTCAGGGAGCAAGCGCATCCAATGGAGAATCGAGTAACGGAACCACCCAAAATTACAGCTGGCTGTCACCGGAACAACGAGACCGAATTTATCGGGGTTCGGCATCCCGGTAGCTCGAACTTGAGGCAGTTGCCAGTCGCTTCCTCAAGTTCGGAAACGAGAACCTGAGGACGAACCCATCTGTCGCTGACCCAGCCGCAAAAACAAAACCGCCGGAAATTGGTAGTATTCCATTACCAACCACGCGACGCAGGCGCTATGGGCGCACAAGGTTAACCCAGCCCAAAGGAAGGGAAACCAGCGCAAGGTACTATCGGGAAGCGGCGGAAAAACGTACGCCCCAAGGGCAACGATCGAAGTGGGCAAAAGCACGAAGGCGATCGCCAAACACCAAACCCACCCATTGAGGGGATCGACATCCCGATGGGTGGGCTTCCATTGATGACCGTTCCATCGCCACGCCAGGGGTGGAGAACTATCGACCAATTGCACCGATTGTTTGGAGAGATTCGCAGTAAAAATATGGTTGCAGGTCTCGCAGCCAAAGGCTTCCGTGAGGACGAGGGCGGAAATTTTTCCGCGACGGCACGCGGGACAAGTATACGCGCCGCGAAAATTGAGTGGGGTGGCCGATGGGGAGGAATTCGCTGGCTGGGTCATATTCGTTCTTGGGCGATCGCCTTTTGAATGCTTGAATGGAACGATCGATCTACGATTGTAATCTCAGTTGCCATCCGGCGTGCAGAAACCCTCGATATTTTGTAACCTTTCAAGTTCGATTCAAGTGCGATGGCACATGGAGAGTTTCGTGTCTGAGGTCTTTGGCAAGCGGACTCAGGAGTCGCTCCCGAACTGACGTTAACTAGGGTCCACTGCCCGAGTTACAACTCGGCAGGTATACCGTAAACGTCGAACCCCGACCGATTTCGCTGTCCACCGTAATCCTGCCCCCGAGCATCCGGCAAAAGTTTTGACAAATCGCCAACCCCAAACCCATACCGCCATATTGCCGCGCCAGGGAAGCATCGGCTTGGGTGAACGCTTCAAATAGATAAGATTGCTTCTCGGGATTCATACCAATGCCGGTATCGGCGATCGAAAACACCAAACATTCCGAAGCGTCAGACCCGAGGTTGAGTTGGGAGGCTTCCGTCCGCCAGACTTTGAACGTAATAGTTCCTGCTTGGGTAAATTTTGTCGCATTCCCGAGCAAATTTAACAGGATTTGCCGTACCTTACGGCAGTCAGCTTCCATCACCCCCAACTCCCCAGTGCAATCGACCGTCAGGGTATTTTGGTTTTGAGCGATGGTCGGTCTGAGGGTGGTCACCACTTCCTCCACGAGTTGAGACACCTTAAAGGTGGAAATCGTCAGCTTCATCGTTCCCGCCTCAATTTTAGAGATGTCGAGAACATCTTCGATCAGCGCCAGCAGATGCCGACCGGCTCGATTGATAGTTTGCAAATCCCGCACCTCTTCCCCCCCCAAAACTGCCACTTCGTCTTGAAGCAACTCGCTGTAGTTGATGATGGCATTCAGTGGCGTGCGCAATTCGTGGCTCATATTGGCTAAAAACTGATTTTTAGCGCGGTTGGCGGCTTCGGCGACTTCTTTGGCCGCTTCGAGTTCCTCCGATCTCGCTTCGAGTTGCCGACCTCGCACCTCCAGGCTTTTAAGCAACGTATTCACCTGCTGGGCGAGGGTATTGAGGGTCGCCGAGAGAACGCCGATTTCATCGCCAGAGACGATCGGCGATCGAGCAGAAAAATCCCCACTGGCGAGCAATTGGGCTTTTTGACGCAGCAAACTCAAAGCCTGAGTGATGCGAAATACCACCAGCAGGGCGACGGGCATCATCAACAAGCTGGTCACCAACAAGACTAACAACCACGATTGAGTGCGCTCGGCCGCATCGATGGCTTCTTTGGCTTCCTGTTTCGTAATGCTGTCGGGGGAGGGGGTTGAGGGTAGAGAACGAACCAAGAGTTTCATCGATCGTTCCAGTTGCTCGGACGCACTCCATCCCACCCCCGTGGCGATCGCTACCAAACTCGCCAGGGCGACAAATAACCCCATCAAACTCCAGCGCACTTCCCCCAGAAACCCCTTCGGAGAGATACCTACGGCCCAAGGATAGGTTTTGAGGAACGGATCCGGAGCAATCGGGCGCTTGGAGTTCCAAATTTCTTCAATGTGCCCGTCCGCACCCACGCGACCGATCCGGGCGATTTTCCAGGTATGACCGCGATCGAGTCGGGCTTTACCCCCCGGCGTTTTCCACTCGAGATGGTAAGCCGCCGCTCTAACTTTGTCCGTATCGAAGCTACCGGCTTTCTCGACAGCTTTTTTCCACAGATAGACATTGCCGTACGCCATGGCGATCGCATCGCCGACAACTCCCTCGGGACCGTATTTAGCCTGATAAGCAGCGATAAATGCCGGGTTGTGCGGCGTATTTAGGGTTTGAAAATAGCTACCGACCACCAGGTGACCTTTGATGTATTTGGCACCAATTTGTTGGATTGCCCCTTCGCTCAGACGGAAGGACATCACCGATGAGAGAGGAGACATTTCCTCGGTTGTTGATAAATGACGGAAAAAGGCAATATTACTTTCTCCGGCTAGAGCATTGAGAATGACATCCGGTTGGGTGGCCTTCATATGGGCGATCGCTCCGTGCAAATCCGTCGAACCCAGCGGAACGTAAACCTCTCCCACCCACTCGACCCGACGGGCTGCAAGTTGGGCTTGAACGATACGATTGAGATTGCGGGCGAAGATACCATCGGCACCGATGGCAAAAAACTTGCGCTTGCCGCGATCGAGTAAGTATTCGATTGCCGGGATGATGAATTGGTTGGGAGTTGCGCCCGTATAAATAATATTTTTCGATCGCTCGAACCCTTCATAAGTGACTGGGTAAAATAGCAGGGCATTGGCTCGCTCGAATTGTGGCAGCACGGCTTTGCGGCTAGAACTCGTCCAGCAGCCAAACACGACTCTCACCCGTTCTTGTTGCAACAGTTTTCGGGCTTTGCGGGCAAAGGTTTGCAAATTGCTAGCGCCATCTTCGATCTGAGGTTGTAAAAGACGACCCAGTACCCCCCCAGCGGCATTAATTTCATCGATCGCCAACAACGTCCCATCTTTAACCCCGACTTCCCCCAGAGCCATCGTTCCGCTCAGGGAGTGCAAAATACCAACTTTGACAGGGGAATTCGCGCGATCGACAGAAGAAGGAGAAAGACTGTGGCTGGGAGACATAAGCGACTCGATATCGGGTTGGGGAATTCTCGCTCTTATATTGTGCTTATATTTTCGCGATCGTTTTATAACTCAACTTCAAGGATTGGAGAATTCCACCCTAAGCTAACCGTTCGTTGGAGAAATGCAAAGCCATGGACGGAAACTTTCTCCGATCGTCGGAGGCGAGCACCTCGTATCTTTGTACTGACTGCATTCCGACCCGAATGGCTCGATCGAGTGTTTTCAATAGATGCGATCGTCACGTATTCCAAGCTCAAACTTCGGAAATTTTGGCTTTCCCGAAGAGTCTACAGCCGTTCGCGCGCGACTCTTTTGAAGTATCGCCGAGCGCTGAGGGCACGAATGCTGACCAATCTAAAATCTAAAATTCTCAACACTCCACCCTCACCGGACACTATCCGATCTCGCACCTGACATAAATCGAATGCTTCTCAAAATCTCGGAAAATCTCAATTCCTGCGACCGCTGGGACAACCCTGGTAGTCTGGGAATATTCCGCAATCTTCTGCTTTTGCCATGGATTCTAAAACCGCCTACAACTTTATCATCGACCAAGGAACGGCTCTGGTCACCCAACGCAACCCCGATGCCTTTCTGATGCTCCTCGAACGGGGTAAACCTCCCCTCCCCGGACAGATGACCTCGATTTTGCTCGCCCTTAAAACCCTCTACGAATCGGAAAAAAAGCTCGATCGACTCGATCGAAAACTCATCCGCGCCCTACATTTACTCTCCCTCGAAAGCTACAAACTCCTAGAAGTCGGACGTAAAAATGGAATTTTCTGGTCGCCGCTACTGGTTGCCGATGTCAATCGCCTCGAAAAAGCCGTAGACAGTATCTTTGCCGGAGAATGGTTGGAGTAGGGGAACCGACACCGTAAGATGAGGTCTGTCCCCAGTTAAGATAGAAGTATTTCCACCGATTTCCCAGGAGGCTGCTGTGAACTCAAACGGCTCCAAAGTCCTTCAATACGCAATCGCCAGTCTCAGCGCATGGCTGATGCCGATTGCGGTTATTTCTCTATTGTTCGTCATCGGTCTGGGCTGGCTGGTGAAGTCGTTTTTTATCGTCCTCGGGTTACTCCTGTTGTTGCCGTTCGTTTTGGTCTTGGGATTGCAATGGTGGATCGGTCGCAATCTCGTTCAAGATCGCTGTCCCGTGTGTACCTACCCCCTAACGGGGTTGGCGAATACTCCCATGCAATGCCCCAGTTGCGGCGAAGCGCTACAAGTCAAAAACGGGGGATTCGCTCGCGCTACCGAGCCGGGAACCATTGATGTGGATGCGGTGGATGTATCGGTTACCCCCATCCAAGAGTCGAAAGAGTAAGCCTTTAATGTGGTCGAAAAGTCTCTATTAACTGTCGAAGACCGATTTGATCTGACGGAGTGGGGTTTGGCAATCGCCCCCAGTATTCCTCTGAGAACGCCAGATTTCATAAGTAAAGTCAGTTCGGGATCGGACAGTTTCCGGTGAGGATGGGTAAGGGGGAAGGGAGAACGGGGAATGGGGAATGGAGTACTTTCCTCCCCAGCAACCCGATGTACCCTGTATTGTCGCCTCACTTTCGAGCCGCTGGCCGACCGCCCGAAGGCCACCGGTCGTCTGCATTCGGACCAGACGGCTTCAGCAAAACTGACGTTAATCAGTTGAAAGTAATCAGTAATAAGTTTGACCTGTGCTTCACGAAGGATTCAACAAACGAATGGGGTCGAAAATTTTTCTTCATGAATGAAGAGGCTTCGTCCCGTTTGATTAGGGTTTAACCTATACGACTTATTACTTATTACTTCAACCCAAAGGGCTTTATTTCCCTGCGTCTATACCTGGCGTTTGCGAGAGTAAGCGATCGCTCCCATTCCCACAAGCCCAAGCAACAGATTTGGTTCGGGCACCGATGTCGTCGGTGGTGTCGTCCCCAGGGTTCCACCCTGAATGAAGACGGCCGAATCGAACCAATTATCCCCCACATCTGCGATCTGAATCGTCAGGGTATTGCGAGCGTTTTGAGTTAAAATCCCCTCAAATCCCAGAACTTGGGTGTATCCATCAAGCTTCGTTGGGGTGGAAGACCCCGCTGGATTATTGATGTAGTCTGGATGAAAAGAGGTTGGATCGGTAGAATTGGGAACGATCGTATTAATATCTACCGTTTGTCCGTCACTGAGTCGAGCTAAATTTTGACCGTTGAGGGATAAGGCAAAAGAATCGTTAAAACCTCGGTCTCCAAATTCAACAAATTCTTCCGATCCAAAGACATAATTGAAGAAAACTTTCTCAACGTTATCCCCCACATCAAACTGAATCTCGACGGTTGTTGTATCGCATTCGGGGAGGCAAAAACCGTTAAAGTTCGTACTTAAATCTCGTAGGGGGATCCCATCTCCATCTAGGGTCGTTCCGTCTAAGGTATTCACTCCGGATAACTCTTCAACGTTGCCAGTACTCAACACCACTCCAGATTTTAAGCCAAAGGGATCGTCTGTAAAAAGACCGAACGCCATGGAATTCCCTGAGACGGAGATATCGAAGTTACTCAAGCCTGTTGTTTCTCCTAAAATGGCATTGAGTAAATTACTGGTATTCGGGTTTGAGGTAATATTAAATGCCAATCCCATTTTGGAACTGATGAGGGGAGCGCAGAGGGCCACAACCACCGACATCAAAGTTCCCACGGGGGAAATCATCCAGATTTTCATCGTTCTCGAAATTGTGACTAGAAGATGGACTCGATCCTTGAAGTTAAGCTTTAATCGTAGATTAGGTTCGGGTCATTTTTCAGAGAATCGATCGGGATACTTTAGCATAAAACCCCAGTTCTCTGTGTCTTCTAAACTCACCTCACACCCCTTTTTTCTCGAACCTCACCCTAAAAATATGACATGCGATCGTACTGTCTGAAGTCTAACTAAAAATCAAAAGCTATAGCTTTTGCTATCTCGATTTTTGTTGAAGTCGAGCGATCGATTCGAGGAGTTAAAAACAAAATTTAAATCGAACTGTAAAAGTCATATCTCGTTTAATTAGAGACGTTCGATCGATGGAATTAATTAGTTTGAAGTTATCGGTATTTTATCTGATTATAATTGAAAAACCGATTTAGGTAAAATATGACACAGACATTTCCGAGTGTTATTCCCTCGAATCCCCAAACAATCATGTCTTTACCTCTAGCGAATCGTTACTCACCCAACTTCCAAATCTCGAGCGTGCCGAACGTTGCGAGATCGGGCGATTTGGAGTGAAGATTGTATAGACGGTTTTAATTGTAGGAGCCAGGACGTTTGCTATGGAATCAGAGTATCGTCAGCGACGGCAGCAAGTGATGACCAAAATGGGTAGCGGCACGGCGATTTTTCGCAGTGCCCCCATGGCGGTAATGCATAATGACGTGGAATATGGATTTCGTCAAGATAGCAGCTTCTTCTATCTGACGGGATTTAACGAACCGAATGCCGTGGCGGTACTCGCCCCCCATCACGAAGAACACCAGTTTATCTTGTTCGTGCAAGCCAAAGATCTCGAACGAGAAACCTGGACGGGTTTGCGGGCTGGGGTTGAAGTCGCCAAAGAAAAATACGGGGCCGACGTTGCCTATCCCATTGGCGAACTCGATGAAAAACTACCCCAGTATCTCGAGAATGCCGATCGCATCTTCTACCATTTCGGGCGAGATCGCAGCTTCGATGGCAAAGTTCTCCAACACTGGCAGCGACAAGTGCGCATGGTTCCCCGTCGCGGAAGTGGTCCGATGGCGATCGAAGATTCTGGCAATCTAGTGAATCCCATGCGATTGGTGAAAACCCCAGCGGAGTTGACCCAGATGCGCCGCGCGGCCGAAATCGCCGTCACCGCCCACAATCGGGCGCGGGAGTTCGCCCAACCCGGTCGGTACGAGTACGAAGTGCAAGCCGAAATGGAATATATTTTTGCCGCGGCTGGGGGAAGTCCGGCCTATCCCTCGATCGTCGCGTCTGGGCAAAATGCCTGTATCTTGCACTATATCGAGAACGATCGGCAAATGGAGGATGGAGATTTGCTCCTCATCGATGCCGGATGCTGCTACCAATACTACAACTCCGACATTACTCGCACCTTCCCCGTGGGAGGGAAGTTTACCCCCCAGCAGAAGATCGTTTACGAAATTGTGCTCGAAGCGCAAAAACAAGCCCTAGAGCGCGTTCGACCGGGATTGCCTTACAACGAACACCACGACGCGGCCGTGCGGGTTATTGTCGAAGGATTGATGGAGTTGGGATTGCTCGTCGGGGAGATCGAAGAGATTATTAAGGAGGAAAAGTACAAGCCCTTTTACATGCACAAAACCGGGCATTGGTTGGGTCTCGACGTTCACGATGTGGGGGCTTACAAACACTCGAAAGAGGCGTGGCAAACCCTACAACCCGGTCAAATTCTGACAGTGGAACCGGGAATTTACATTTCTCCGAATATTAAGGTTGCCGAAGAACAACCCGAAGTCGATCCCCAATGGCATGGCATTGGCGTGCGCATCGAAGATGATGTTTTGGTGACATCAACCGGGCAAGAGATTCTCACCGCCGGAGTGCCGAAATCTCTTGAAGAAATGGAAGCTTAATCGTCAGCATCGAGCGTCGGATCTCGATCTCGATCGAGGATTTCTCAAACCCCAGGAACATTTACCCAAACCTCAATCCGAATTTTGGGAAATCCGTCGCCCAAAGTGCCCTCGAGATCGTCAGGATCTCAGGGCGCCTGCGAGTGCGACTACAAGGCGGGATCGACTGTCAAAACAAAGGTTTACCTCATGTAGAGTATCCGGACCGATCGTGTCATCCTGGAGTTTTTGTTCGGCTAAATGTGGGGGTGAGGGCAATGGGGCCAAGGGTTGAGTCGCGTCGGGTTCGTTCCTAGGTTGCGGAGGAGAAATTCTGTGGATTTCTTTAGAGTGACTAATGATGCAATAATCTAAAAAGCATCTTACCTAAGTATTTTAGGTTTGACATTGTCAAAGTTGGGTATTTTCCCTTAAAATCTTTATCTCGCAACTTATTTCAATTTGGGTCGAACCAGTCGAACTGATGAGAAATTGTATAAAATCTCACGGTATCGTAACCCAAAATATAATAAGACCACCCTCGCGCAGCAGCCTCGAAATGGCCCCAGTTTGGAATCAAAGACAATTACTTCTCCGAAGTAGTATTTATCTGAGTCGCTTGAAATACCGATTTAGATTCACCTCTGGGTCAGGATTGTAGTGGGGTCTAATTCGATAAGGAGGCGTGGCTTGACGGTGCGATATCGAGTCAGCCCGATCGAGAAATATAGACCCAGGCGCTAAAGTCTAACGATCCCACCCTCGATCGAGGGAAAATCTCGATAGGAACTTCATGGGAGATGACGCGCGATCGCGAAAATTGACCGTTTGTTAATCAGGAGACATTTAGGAAAGATCGTGGAACAGTTTGGCATCAATCAAAACTCAAAATTCACTCAACCCGATCGAGTAACGCCTGCGGAACCCTTCGGCGGACAACCTTGGTTGGTTGAAGAACGGGATGCTTGCGGTGTCGGCTTTATCGCCCACCAAGACAACGAACCCAGTCACGATATCGTCGTCAAAGCATTGGCGTCTCTATCCTGTTTGGAACACCGAGGGGGATGCAGCGCCGACTACGACTCCGGTGATGGTTCGGGGGTGATGGGCGCCATTCCTTGGGATATAATCCAGCAGTGGCTGAGGGAAGAATCGATCGCCATTCCCCCGCCCGAACGCACTGGGGTGGGGATGGTCTTTTTAACCCAGGACGATGGAGCCGCCGCGGAAGTGCGGCAAATCACCGAACGGGTGTTGGCTCGCGAAGGACTAGACGTATTAGGTTGGCGACCGGTTCCCGTGCGACCGGAGGTTCTCGGACCGCAAGCGCGGGAAATGCAGCCGCGCATCGAACAGCTGGTGGTGACCTCCGAAACCCTGGTCGGAGATGCTCTCGATCGCCAACTCTACCTGGCCAGGCGGGCGATCGGTAAAGAACTCGAAACCACCACATCGATGAGCTGGGGCGACGATTTGTACATCTGCTCCTTCTCTTGTCGGACGATCGTCTACAAGGCAATGGTGCGCGCCTCGGTCCTGGGGGAATTTTACCAAGATTTGACAAACCCCGACTACGTCAGTGCCTTTGCCCTGTATCACCGCCGATTCAGCACCAATACCATGCCCAAGTGGCCCTTGGCGCAGCCGATGCGATTGCTCGGTCACAACGGGGAAATCAACACCTTGCTCGGCAACATCAACTGGATGAAAGCCCGCCAAGCCGAATTTGCCCACCCCAACTGGAACGAGCGCATCGAGCAACTCATCCCCTGCGTCGATACCAATATCAGCGACTCGGCCAACTTGGATAACAGCTTCGAGTTACTGGTGCGATCGGGACGCTCGACTCTCGAATCCTTGATGTTGCTGGTTCCCGAAGCCTATCAAAACCAACCGGAACTCGATCGCTATCCGGAAGTTGTGGACTTCTACGAGTACTACAGCGGCATCCAAGAACCCTGGGACGGACCGGCCCTGCTCGCATTTAGCGATGGAAAAGCCATCGGTGCCGGTCTCGATCGCAACGGATTGCGCCCCGCCCGCTACGTGATCACCCGCGATCGTCTGGTCATCGTTGCCTCCGAAGCTGGGGTGGTGGATCTCGATCCGGGAAATATCCTCGAAAAAGGTCGCCTCGGTCCCGGTCAGATGCTCGCTGTCGATCTGGAAAACCACCAAGTCTTGAAAAACTGGGACATCAAGCGCAAAATTGCCGGACAGCATCCCTATGGAGAATGGGTGGCCGCCCGTCCGCAACTGGGAGAAGCCAACGGCAGCAGTACCCCTGCAGATGCCCCCGATGCCCACAACTTGTTGCAGCAGCAAACCGCTTTCGGTTACACCCGAGAAGACGTGGACATGATTATCGTCCCCATGGCGCAGCAAGCCAAAGAACCCACCTACTGCATGGGCGACGATATTCCCCTGGCGGTTCTTTCCGATAAACCGCGCCTGCTCTACGACTACTTCAAACAGCGCTTCGCCCAAGTCACTAACCCGGCCATCGACCCCCTGCGCGAAGGTTTGGTGATGTCTTTAAATATGGTCTTGGGAACGCGGCGGAATTTGCTCGATGCCGCACCAGGAGCCGATCGTCTTCTGAAACTCGAAACCCCCGTATTGACCGAGGCCGATTTGAGCGGCATCAAGGGATCGGGTTTGAACGTCGTCACCCTGTCAACCTTATTAGACGCCAGTGCCGGTCCCGAGGGATTGCAAGGGGCTGTGGTTGCCCTGTGCCAAAAAGCCGCCGAAGCCCTGGAAAATGGGGCGGAAGTATTGGTGCTCAGCGATCGAGATGGAGCCAGCAGCGATCGCACCTATATTCCTCCCATGCTGGCGGTCGGTGCGGTTCACCACCACCTCATCGATCGGGGATTGCGGATGAAAGCCTCCCTAGTGGTGGATACGGCGCAGTGTTGGAGTACCCACCATTACGCCTGTTTGGTGGGTTATGGCGCCAGTGCCGTTTGCCCCTACCTCACTTGGACGACCCTGCGGGCTTGGTGGCACGAGCCGAAAACTCAGAAAATGATGGGGTTGGGCAAGCTCGAGAAAATGACCCTAGCCGAAGCGATCGCCAACTACCGCAAAGCCACGGAAGCGGGATTGTTGAAGATTCTCTCGAAGATGGGAATTTCGCGCCTGTCGAGTTACCAAGGGGCACAGATTTTCGAGGCGATCGGTATCGGTGGCGATTTGCTCGAATTGGGGATGACAGGAACCACCTCCCGCATCGGCGGCATCACCATTGCCGAACTCGCTCGCGAAGTGTTTACCTTCCACCAACGGGCGTTCCCCGAAGTCAATAAGCTCGAGAACTTCGGCTTCATCCAGTACCGCAAAGGGGGCGAATACCACGGCAACAATCCCGAGTTAACCAAGGTGCTCCACAAAGCGGTACGGGAAGGAACTTACGATCACTACCAAGCCTACCAGGACTATTTGGGCAACCGTCCAGTCGCTGCCCTGCGGGATTTGTTAGATTTCCAGAGCGATCGCGACTCGATTAACCTCGACGAGGTGGAATCGGCAGAAGAGATCGTCAAGCGGTTCTGCACCGGCGGTATGTCCCTGGGAGCGTTGTCTCCAGAGGCCCACGAAACCCTGGCGATCGCGATGAACCGTTTGGGGGGCAAGTCCAACTCCGGAGAAGGGGGCGAAGATCCGATCCGCTTCCGGGCGCTCGATGACGTGGATGGGGAAGGTCATTCGGAAACTCTCCCCCACCTCAAAGGACTCCGGAACGGGGATACGGCTTCCTCAGCGATTAAGCAGGTGGCATCCGGACGCTTTGGGGTGACCCCCGAGTATTTGATGAGCGCCAAGCAAATCGAAATTAAGGTCGCTCAAGGGGCGAAACCCGGAGAAGGAGGACAACTCCCCGGTCGCAAGGTGAGTAACTACATCGCCATGTTGCGCCGTTCCAAGCCGGGGGTCACGCTAATTTCTCCGCCCCCCCACCACGACATCTATTCGATCGAGGATTTGGCACAACTGATTTTCGACCTCCATCAAATCAATCCCCAGGCGAAAGTCTCGGTGAAGCTGGTCTCTTCCATTGGCATCGGGACGATCGCCGCCGGGGTTGCCAAAGCCAATGCCGACGTGATTCAAATTTCCGGTCACGACGGCGGTACGGGGGCCTCTCCCCTAAGTTCGATCAAGCACGCCGGCAGTCCCTGGGAATTGGGTTTGACGGAAGTGCATCGAGTGTTGATGGAAAATCAACTGCGCGAGCGGGTGATTCTGCGGGCCGATGGCGGTATGCGCGCCGGTTGGGACGTGGTGATGGCCGCGCTGATGGGGGCACAGGAATTTGGCTTCGGCACGATCGCCATGATTGCCGAAGGTTGCATTATGGCTCGCGTCTGCCACATGAATAGCTGCCCGGTGGGGGTGACCACCCAGCAAGAAAAGTTGCGCAAGCGCTTCCCCGGTATGCCCGAACACGTAGTGAATTTTTTCTTGTTCGTCGCCGAAGAGGTGCGAGCGCTCCTGGCGCGGTTGGGTTACCGCTCGATCGCCGAAATTATCGGGCGTTCCAACCTGCTGAAGGTGCGCGAAGACGTGCAACTGACCAAAACTCAGTCACTCAACCTCGATTGCATCACCAAATTGCCCCAAGGGGAAAATCGTAATTGGGTGACACCTCCGGACATTCACACCAATGGGGACGTGCTCGACGACGAGTTGTTGGCCGATGCAAACATTGCCGGAGCAATTGCCAATCAAAGCAGCGTCAGCAAGACCCAAGAGATCGTCAATACCGATCGCTGCGTGGGCGCTCGAGTTTCCGGGGCGATCGCCAAGAAATACGGCAACACTGGCTTTGAGGGTCAACTGAACCTCAACTTTAAAGGCAGTGCCGGACAGAGTTTCGGGGCGTTCAACCTTCCCGGCATGACGCTGAGTCTCGAAGGGGCGGCCAACGATTACGTCGGCAAAGGGATGCACGGCGGCGAGATTATCATCAAGCCTCCCGTGGGAACCACCTTCGACCCCTCGGAAAACGTCATCGTCGGCAACACCTGCATCTACGGCGCAACGGGGGGAACCCTGTACGTCCTGGGTCTGGCGGGAGAACGCTTCGGCGTGCGCAACTCCAAAGGACAAGCGGTCATTGAAGGGGCCGGCGACCACTGCTGCGAGTACATGACCGGTGGCGTTATCGTCGTCCTCGGGAAAGTGGGTCGCAACGTCGGCGCGGGTATGACCGGCGGTTTGGCTTATTTCCTCGATGAAGAGGGTAACTTCCCGGCGAAGGTGAACCCGGAAATCGTCAAGATTCAGCGAGTTTGCACCCCAGCTGGGGAAGCGCAACTCAAGGGGTTGATTGCCGCCCATGCCGAACGTACCGGCAGCCCGAAAGCCCAGCGGATTCTGGCGAATTGGACGGAGTGCTTGCCGAAGTTCTGGCAGGTGGTTCCGCCCTCGGAAGCAGATTCCCCAGAAGCGAGCAACCAATCTTTGGAAGAGAAGGAGTTGGTTGTGAAGTAAGGTCAGCCTTTAGCCGTCAGCCGTTAAAAAAGCAGGTAGCTGACGGCTCAATGCCGACGCAGTTCTTCATGAAGATGGGTTAAACCTAAGCCGCCATTTTTCTCGATGAGTTCTTTTGATTCTGAGGGAGAGAAATGGCGGTTAGTTTTGTAGAGATTAAAATTGGAGAGTTTAGCCAAAAAAGTTGCAATTTCGGAAACTCTCAATCCAACATTGGGAGTCACAGAACAAGTACTAGCAGTACATCAACTCGTCATCAAGGAGAATACACCCGTCATTTTGTATGTTGACGAGCATGAAGAACCCGGTACATTTTACGTCTATTTTGCTATTGAAAACGAACCGTATTACTTTGTTATTGTCGTTCGAACAGAAAACGATCGACTCATTGCTTCAGCATCTTATATGGAAGCAGCAGTCAGATTCTATCTCTCGATTCACAGTACATTACTCGATCCAAGAAGTATTACCGAACGAGTTCAGTTAGCACCCACGAGAAGCAACAGAATAGGTGAGAAGAGATTTCCAAAATCTTCGGTTAAATTTCAAGATAATCGCTGGTACTTTGAACCTCAGAAAGATATACCTGGAAACTTAGGAAGTAAGCTCAAATTTTTACTCGAACGACTCGAACCTGTAGAAGCAAATATTACCAGTCTTCAGGATGAATGTGAAGTTTATATTGGCATTTGCTATGAAGGCTATAGAAATTGGATGGGAGGATGTAACATCGATCGAGAAACAATTCGTAGAATTGCAGCATTAGGAGCTGAAGTAGATTTGGACTTATATGCCTATGGAGAATGTAGCCTACCTTACTCCTAGTTAGCTTGGAAATAATTAGACGCTCTAAACTTAATCCACCACAATTTTACCAAGCCGATCGCACGCTTCCTCAATTTTTCCAATACTACCCGGATTGACAAAACCATAGTAATCGACAGTGTAGATACGATCGCTTTTGCTGGCTTCGAGTTGCTTCCAAAAAGCATCTTTTTGGAATTGCTCTAAAATACCTTCATTCCCCGGATCGACGATTAAAATCGTATCGGGATCTTCCTGCAAAACTTTCTCTGCCGATAGAGTGACATAGCCCCCGATCGGACTTTCTCCTTGAAGTTCTCCTGCCAAATTAGGCGTATTAAACTCTTGTAGAAAATCCCCGGCCCAACTCGTTTTATTCGGAGCTAAAATCGGCTGGCGACTGACGAGAACTAACGTAGATTTACCCTGAATTGGGGCTTGTGCCAAACAAGCCTGATATCGTTCCAATAAAGGTTTAGCATCGGCACTTAATCGATCGGCTAAATCTTCTGTAACTTGCGTCAGCGACTCCCAACTATCCACCTTGACCAACTGCGTTGCAATCCCGATTTCATCCAATCGTTGAATAATCGCATCGTGAAACCCTTCTGCCCCAATAACCAAATCCGGTTCTAGGGCAACAATCGCTTCTAAATTCGGCGGCGTGCGACCGCTACTCACCGTCGTCAGTTCGGCAAATCGATCGTCTTCTTTGAAAATATCGCTACCGGGTATTCCCACTAGCTTAGAAGCCGCGAGCTGCTGGGTAATATCGGCGGTTAAAGAGGAGAGTGCCACGACACGATCGATAACCGTTTCTGCCGCCGTTTCTGCAGCTATTTCTGCATCTGTAACGTTGGCTTCAGGACTATTAGCCTGCAGTTGAGAATTCGAACAGGAGAATAAAAGCAAAGATAAGCACAAAATCAAACCGGTTTTGAAAGTCTTCATCATTTTTCACCCAAGAATTAATGGTTATCGTTTATTCATCGGAAATCGGACAAATCTGAACTCCCACCGGAGTATCCAGAACGATCGCATCCACATCAAACACCGCTGCCACATTCGCCGGCGTGAGCATCGCTTCCACTGCGCCCACCCCAAACAGCCTGCCCTGGCGCACGAGAGCGAGGCGATCGCTATATCGAGCCGCTAAATTAATATCGTGTAACACCGTAATAATCGCCAGTTCTTGCTTTTGATTTAAGTTTTTGAGTAAATCGAGTAACTGAAGCTGATAGCGAATATCCAGATAAGTCGTGGGTTCGTCGAGTAACAGCACTTTCGGATTTTGGGCCAGCGCCAACGCCAGAAACACCCGCTGCTTTTCCCCCCCCGAAAGTTGAGCCACCGAGCGATCGCGAAATTGCATCACCCCCGTTTCCACCATCGCCTCCTCCACCTTCTGTTTCCCCGCAGCATCGAGTTCCCACTCCCACCAGTTTTGATACGGCGCGCGGCCCAAACTCACCAGTTGTTCCACCGTCAAACCGGGAGGAACCGTCTGCTGTTGGGGTAAGATGGCCAGCTGCCGTGCCACCGCTTGCATGGGTTGGCTGTGAATCGTTTTGCCATCGAGCAACACCATCCCCTGCTGCGGTGCGAGAATGCGACTCATCAGACGCAACAACGTCGATTTCCCCGAACCGTTTGCCCCCAACAAGCTCAGCCATTCCCCCTGTGCCAGGGCTAAATCGATCGCTTCGACAATCGTTGTCGTCCCGTATCCTCCCGACAAATTTTGAGCCTCCAAGGGCATGGTTGCGTACCTCGACGAAAATAAAAGTTAGCGGGCGTAAGTGACGAAACCGGAAGGGATGCGAACGGAAAATCGATCGTGACGCCACGTGCAACTTAATGCGGGGAAAAGGGGAAAGGGTGAATTTTTTGACTCGCTCGCCACATGGCCTTGCTCAAACTTGCACATCGCATTACATAGATGCATTCTTTTTTCTATCTCCCTTGTCTCCTTGTCTCCTTGTCCCCTTGTCTCCCTTGTCCCCTTGTCTCCTTGTCCCCTTGTCCCCTTGTCCCCTTGTCTCCTTGTCCCCTTGTCCCCTTGTCCCCTTGTCCCCTTGTCCCCTTGTCCCCTTGTCCCCTTGTCTCCCCTACAACCCCCCCATCCCCGCACGGCGGTACAGCAGCCAGATAAACACCGGAGCCCCCAAAAAAGCCGTGACAATCCCCACCGGCAGTTCCACCGAACCCAAGCGGGAGAGCAAGTCGGCAAAAGCCAGCACCAGCGCCCCACCCAATGCCGAAAAGGGAATCACCGCGCGATAGTCCGTACCCACCAGCAGCCGAACGCCGTGGGGAACGATGAGTCCGATAAAACCAATTAACCCGGCAATACTCACCGCCCCAGCCGCCAACAGCGCTGCCGTGGCTCCAATTGCCGAACGGGCGCGCAACGGCGACATTCCCAACCCGACGGATAAATCGTCCCCCAGGTTGAGTAGATTAATCCAAGAAGAGAGCAAACAGGCGATCGCTAAAGCGACGAAAATATAAGGACCAGCCACAGTGACTTCTTGCCATCCCCGACCGTTGAGGCTTCCCACCAGCCAGGTGAGCGCCGCCTGTACCCGCCCGTCTTCAGTGGTGAGCAACAGCGCCGATTGAATCGCACCAAACAAGGCACTGACCGCCACTCCGCCAAGAATCAGACGCTCGACAGATAGGGTCGAACCCTGACGGGCAAGGAGATAGACGAATAGGGTCGTCAAAACAGCCCCCAGCCAGGCGCCGATGGGAACCCACAGTTGGAGGAAACCCAAACTCAGCATGGCGACGGCAACCAGTCCCGCCCCCGCTGAAATCCCTAAGAGGAAGGGACTCGCCAGACCGTTGCGCAGCATTCCCTGCATCAGCGCCCCCGAGGCTCCCAACGCCGCACCCACCACCAGAGCCGCAATCACGCGGGGCAGCCGCAAATCCCAGATAATAGTCTGATTGACGGTGCTGCCTCGATGGAGGACGGCATCCCAGAGTTCGGCAGGACTCATGCTGACGGTTCCCCGAGACAGGGAGAGTGCAATGACGAATATCAATCCCAGGCCGACGATGAGGGCCGCGAATCCGGTTCGATTGCCAGCGGTGAGTTGTCTCAACGATCGAGGAATATCTGTTGGAGGAGAACCCATGGATGTATTGCGATCGAGGGATAGGAAACGGTTCGATCGCCCTTGGGTAATATAGCAATCATTGATGTCATCGAGCCAATAAAATATAACAGTTTGCGCCGATCTGGTTCCATCAACCCTCGGGAATGGGGAATGGAAAATCCGGGTCCGATCGAAAATATTCATCTACAGCTTGCTAAGGGGCAGATCCAACCGGTCAATACCCAGGGGCGATCGCCTAAAACGCAAAACAATCCGTATTTTCTCGGAGATTGCATCTTCGCAGGAAAGTCCGGTCAAATCCACCTTAAATCGTCGTTCTAGACAACTTTTTTTCCGGCGTTAGATGTCAATTGATGGTGAAATTTCCTATTGGGTCTATTGACTCTACTGAGAACCACTCCGTCAGAATTCTGAAAATTCACTGAGGACGATCGAAAGTTAGTCGAAGACAATTATATTAAGCGTACCAATTTTTTTTCCACCAACCGGTTTAACACAGGGTGTAATCTTAACAAACTAAGGATATTAATTACCGTCAGAGCTTGATGGTTATTCCTTAGTGCCGTTTGAGTCTTAATTGAAAATTTGGAATTGATTTTGTGGATTGATTGAAGTGATAGATAGACCGTACCACAAATATTCCTAAGGAACAAATTATTTTTTCAATTGAGAACGATCGACGAAGCTTTCAAGCGTTGGCAACTGAATTTTAAGACTTCAATGTTGTAGCGCGAATCTTTTCGAGTCTTTTGTATCTTGCCGTTTCGAGCTTCTTTATCCTTCCCGGACACGTTCATGAACGAGAATAATACCGACATCGCCTTCAATCTCAATCCCGAAACTCAGCTGGTGACCGTTGACGATCCCACCCCATCTATTTCAGTGATTTGGGATCGTGCGGTTCAGCAAGCCGTTATCGATACCGCGGTGGGACCAACGATCGCATCTCGCGCTTACGGCATGGTGCATACCGCCATCTACGACGCTTGGGCAGCTTACGAAGATGTGCCCGTTTCTACCCAACTCGGCGACAGCTTGCAACGTCCCCAAACTGAAAATACACAAGCCAATAAAACCGAAGCCATGAGCTATGCAGCTTATGGCGTGCTGACGGACTTATTTCCCACCCACACGGCAACCTTCAACGCCGTCATGACCGAATTGGGGTTCGATCCGGCCAATGCCACCAGCGATACCGCAACCCCCGCAGGCATCGGTAATGTCTCGGCGGCTGCATTGCTGGAATTCCGCTACAACGATGGCTCGAACCAACTTGGGACTGACCCGAACGGCAACGGTATCCCCTACTCGGACATTACCGGTTACCAAAGCGCCAACCCTGTCGGCAATGCCAGCAACATCGAACTTTGGACGCCCGAGTTCGTTCCCATCGATGCAGAACCCGGTGAAGCGACGGGCATTCAAAGCTTCCTCACGCCTCAATGGGGAAATGTCACTCCTTTTAGTTTGGAATTTGGCGGCCAGTTGCGCCCCGTGGAACCGAAACCCTTTCTCCTCGTCGAGGGTGAAGTCGATATAGAAGCGAGAACCATTACCCTGGGCGATGGTTCGACAGTCAACATCAGCCGGGATATTGTCGGCACGATTATTAATCCCGAATTTATCGAACAAGCCGAAGAGGTGGTTGATTACAGCGCTAATCTCACCGACGAGCAAAAGCTAATCGCCGAATTTTGGGAAGATGGGGGGGGAACCTCATTCCCTCCCGGTACGTGGATGACTTTCGGGCAGTTCGTTTCCGCACGGGACGATCGCACCCTCGATGAAGATGCCCAAATGTTCTTTGCTTTGGGGAATGCAGTCTTCGATGCCGGGGTCGCCACCTGGGAAGCCAAAACCTACTACGATTACGCCCGTCCCGTTCGCGCCATTCGCGACTTGGGAGAACTGGGACTGATTGGCGAATTTAACGAAGCCCTCGGCGGTTACGCTATCGATGCCTGGACGCCCAACGCCGGCACTCAAACCATCCTCGCCACCGACTTTCTCACCTATCAAACCCCCGGTAGCGACCCCTCCCCACCCTTTGCTGAATATACCTCCGGACACAGCGCCTTCAGTGCTGCCGGTGCGGAAATCTTGCGGCTGTTTACCGGTAGCGATGACTTCGGCGGTTCCGTCACCTTTGAAGCGGGCGAATCTCGCTTCGAACCAGGAATTACTCCCCAACAAACCCTAACGCTGCAATGGGATACGTTTACCGAAGCCGCAGATGAAGGGGGAATTTCTCGCCTTTACGGTGGTATCCACTTCACTGATGGCGACGTGTACAGCCGTCTGTTGGGGCAACAGGTAGGGGGCGATGCGTTCTTGAGTGCCCTCAATTATATCCAAGGCGGCACCGAAACCGATATTTCTGCATCCCAGGCCATCTTCAGCATCGAGCAATACGCCCGCTTTTTTGGCAAAGAAGATTTACTCGAGGATGCCGGCGATGGAGAACTCGGACTGGGGTTTGATGAAAGTTACTACCTGGGGATGTACGCTGATGTTCGAGAAGCGGTTGCCGAAGGCTTCTTTGAGAGCGGAATGGAACATTTCCTCGAATTCGGTATCGTTGAAGGTCGCAACCCCAGTGCTTTATTTAACGAAGCCTATTACTTAGCGCGCAACGTGGATGTTGCCGATGCCGTAGAAGCCGGTCAATTTACGAGCGGTCTGGAGCATTTCCTCAAATTCGGTATCGTTGAAGGTCGCGACCCCAGCCCGTTTTTCAACTATACCCAGGCGATGCAAGTCATCAACTCCGAGCAGATCGACTCTCTGACGGGAGAATCAACAGAGGAAGCGGATGAAAATCTCGAGTTAGCAGAAGAAACCGAAGATACTCTCACCTCCAATCCCCATACATGGTTGTTCGATGAAGCCTTTTACCTCATCCAAAATCCGGATGTGGCGAAGGCGGTTATCGAGGGGAATTTCGAGGATGGATTCGAGCACTATATCGAATTCGGTCAGTTTGAGGGTCGCGATCCAAGTCGGATTTTTGACGAAAGCCGCTATCTCAGCCAGAATCCCGATGTGGCTGAGGCGGTTAACGAGGGAGAACTGCGCAGTGGCTTTGAGCATTTCATTCTCATCGGTCGCGCAGAGGGTCGCGAAATCCTGTTTTAACGTCAGGAAGGGTGTGGGGTGTAGGAAATAGTTCATCAGTTTCTATCTGCGCGTCACCGCGTCTCCCCCTCTCCCTAAATAACGTCAGTTTTGCTGAAGCCGTCTGCTCCGGATGCCGACGACTGGTGACGTTCGGGCGATCGGCCAGCCGCTCGAAAGTGAGGTGACAATACTGGGTACATCTGGTTGCTGGGGAGGAAAGTACTCCATTCCCCCCGACCCCTTTCCCCGTTCCCCATCCTCACCTGAAACAGTCTTATCCAAAACTGACGTTAAATAACGATCGTTCAACCGGATCGAACATGACGAAGGCGTAGAACTTTGAGTAGCTTCTCGAGTGATTCCGGTAGGGGGGCGATCGCCTCGATGGTTTCTCCCGAGAGGGGATGTTGCAGGGTAAGTTTCCAGGCGTGCAGGGCTTGTCCGGGTAAATTGACCCCCACGGAACGCCCAGAACTATAGACGGGATCGCCAACGATCGGATGTCCGATATGGGCGCTGTGAACCCGAATTTGGTGGGTGCGACCGGTATCGAGGCGGAACTGCATCAGGGTATAGTTGCCCAGACGTTCCCGGATTTGCCAGTGGGTGCGGGCATAGCGTCCGCCGCGATCTTCGGGGACGATCGCCATTTTTTTTCGATCGACCCGGTGGCGACCGATGGGTTGCTCGATGGTGCCGGATTCGGTGTGGGGTGCGCCGTAAACGACGCCGAGATACTCGCGACGGGCCGTTTTGGTTTTTAGCTGGGTTTGCAGGTTTTCGTGGGCGAGATCGGTTTTGGCAATGGCGATCGCCCCGGTGGTATCTTTATCCAATCGGTGGACGATGCCCGGTCGCCGCACGCCCCCAATTCCGGCGAGGGAGTCGCAATGAGCCAGCAGGGCGTTGACGAGAGTATCGTTTTCGTGTCCCGGTGCGGGATGAACCACCAATCCAGCAGGTTTGTTGACGATCGCCATCTGGTCGTCTTCGTAGAGGATATCCAGGGGCAGATCGAGAGGTTCGAGTTCCAGGGATTGAGGTGGGGGGATTTCCACTTCCAAGCGATCGCCTGGTTGCACGGCCATCTTTTTCGAGGTGCAGATGCGATCGTTGAGGCGCACCTGTCCCCCATCGATGAGTTGTTGGATGCGCGATCGCGATAAGTCTGCCAATCGATCGGCTAAGAATCGATCGAGGCGCTGACCCCCGGTTTCTGCTAGTATTGCTCTTTTCATCGCCTCCGGTGGTATATGCGATGTTGTTCCACGTTATTCTTCTTGTGTCAAATAAGAGGGGCGCTCGATGCCGCCAATCCGCTGAATCGGCCAGAACCGAACCACCGCGCGACCGATGGTTTCGTTACGCTCCACTACGCCCCAGCAGCGGCTGTCGTAACTATTATTGCGATTATCCCCCATCACCAAATAAGAATCGGCCGGAACGACCGCTTCCCAGACTTCCGAATCCCCTCGTTGCTTTTGGGTGAAATAAGGAGCTTGATGGCGGCACACATCAACGCGGGTTCCTTCCATCAGTGCCGGAACCTCTTCTTCGGTTACCTCGGGCGTTTGTTCCACATAGGGTTCGTCGAGCCGTTCGCCATTGGCGTAAACTTGACCGTCAACGATCTCGATTTTGTCTCCCGGCAGTCCGATAATCCGTTTGATAAACGCTTCTTTAAATCCCTCTTGCTGAAGCTGAGCCGTGGGTTTGAAGACGACGATATCACCGCGCTGGATATCAGAGAAACGATAGCCGATTTTATCGATCATCAATCGATCGTTAATTTGCAGAGTCGGCAGCATCGAACCCGTGGGAATATAGCGCGCTTCCGCCACAAACGTCCGAATCCCGAAGGCGAGAACGGCACTGAGTCCCAAAGTTTTCAAAATCTCAAGCCAAGTATTTTCTTCCGCCACAGGAGGATTCGCGGAGATTCGAGCGGCTTCCGATTGGGATTGTGACTCGGAAATGCGATCGGGCTGCTGGGTCATATAACGTCTGGTGAAAAAGAATTACGAAACGATAAAGATTCGGCTCTAGTCTTTGTCCTCTAGTATACTCGCAAGCATCAAACCCCGCTCGGAACGTTTATGTCATCTTCTACACCGATTTCTGAGCCTCTACTCATTCGTCGCCCCCGTATCCTGATGCCCGATGGGGAGTTCCTCACGGGGGACGTGTTGATGGCGGGGGGCAAAATCGATCGTGTCGAACCGGAAATCGCGATCGCCTCCGATGGCGAGGTTAAGGAAATAGACGCGGCGGGACTGACATTGTTGCCGGGGGTAGAAACCTGCCGGCCGTTGATGCTCGCTCAAGCCATGCAAGGTCGCTGTACTGTCGCCCAGGTGTCGAATTGGATGTCAACAGCGGTAGCAAAAGCCTATAACATTCCGAACAAAGGAGCGATCGCCCCCGACTACGATGCCGATTTATTTTGGTGGATTTAGAGGGCGATCGTCCACTGGAAGCCAAGAATTTATTGACTAAATGCGGCTGGAGTCCCTTTGAGGGGTGGAATCTGACGGGATGGCCGATGGTAACCGTGGTTGGGGGGAAAGTGGCTTATGAAGACGGACAGTTGAATCTGGACGTACGGGGCGAGGCGCTGCAATTTGGTTAACGTCAGGCGCGAGATCGGACTGTTTCAGGCAAGTGTAGAGAACGGGAAAAGGGTGCGAACTGCCATCACATCAATTTCTTTTCCCTTTAACCTTTAACCCTTCCCCTTGTGGAGCAACGACCCGATCGCTGTTTCCCTTTGTCTCGATTGTTGCACTTGTCGGTTGAGAAAGCTAGGCTAGAGATTATAGAGGCTGTGCCTCGAAGAAATCTAACAAGACACAGCCCGTCCTAGTTGCTTGCTTGAAGCCCCTGCCCTCTTCTGGGTGGGGGTTTTTTATGGACGCTTACTAGCTTACTGACCGAATGCTGCTTCGTGAAGATTTCGAGGGAATATTTGTCAAAATTTCAAAATTGCTTCGATCGAACTTTGTATAGGGTCTGTTTGACCGGTGCTTCAAGCTTTGCTTTAAACCATAGAAATAGATGTCTAGAAGCCATAAATCAAACGAGAAGGAGAATTATTCAAATTCACGAGCGTGGATAAATTCAAGTAAAAATCAATTTATTTTTGACTTTTTACCCGATTTCCAATAGAGCGTAATCCGTAAATTTAACGGGTCAACTTTTCCTTTACCTTCCCCACCTCGACCGCGTTTCTCACAAGTAAGTCAACGTGCGTTCGGGATAAGCTGAACCCCTGATTCTGCCGTTACTGATTTTCAGCATTTGTCGGTCTCAAACCTGCATTCTCTCGTTGAGGCAGTTAAAAATCGACTCTTAACCCGAACTGACGTTAAGTCAGAGCAGATTCAAGCGGATCGAATATGACGGGGATTGCGCCCGGTGAAATAGCTGCGGATTTCGCCATTGTGTTGCCAAGCCGACTGAAATTGATAGGCAATCAGAGTGACGGCCGTGCGGATGGTTTTCGTACCTTCAGGAACCAACCATGCCGAAAGGAGGTGACCATCGCGATCTTTACACAACAGCAGCGGTTGCTTGCTGTAGGGGGATTCGAGAAGGAGGTATTCGTTCTCGTACCGCTGTCGGGCAGTTGCTTTGGCTTGCAGTTGAGCGATGGTGCTCGACTCGTTTTTGAGGTGGCGGGCGATGCAGTGGCGGGTTTCGCGATCGAGCTCGACTTGCAGCAGCCAGCGCGCGTCCCACTCTTCCATGGGAATCGCCCCAATTTCTGGGGGAATGCGTCGTCCGTCGACAGCATAGACGCGGAAGCCATCGGCATAGTCGATAGCTGGTTTTCCAGTGCGATCGCTCTCCAGAACCAGGCGTTTGGGTCGATCGCACACTAAACACAAGTCCTGGGTGGGATAGATAAAACTCGTGTGGCGCGCGAGCATTTTAAACAGCCACCAGGCTTCAGTCACCTGAGATCCGAGGTTCCATTCAGAAATTGCCCAATCGAGCCAAGCACCATCCTTGAGTGCCGCGATTTGAGGGCTATAGCTGCGATCGAACAGTCGTTCGCCTCGGTTTTGAGTGGATGAGAGTTTGACACCGGATAACCGCAACTGGCGCTCTTTACCGTAGCGAGTGGCAAATTCTTTGACAATTAACCTTTGGAAGGTATCTGCATCCTGTCGGACCCGATCCGGTTGGGAGATGGTTTCCAGAAAGGCTTGGGGTAACTGAGTTTTGAGGGGTTGGATGAGATGGCGATCGAAATAGATGCGCACTAACCCAGTCAGACTCATCGCGTCGGGTCTGAGAGATTCGGGCAGCAGCACATTCGGAAATCCGGGCGGTTGCTTGAGAGAGTGCAGGCGTTGCTCGAAGTCACCGATGCCGCACACAAACTCCACTTTGGGTAGATTCAGCCCCAAGGTTCGGTAGAGAACGCCAATGGTAGAGCGAGCTTTATCTGGGTCGATGGTTTGGGTTCCTAGACCGATGTTGTGCCATTTGCTGCGATATTCACCAAATGTTTCTCGGGAGAAATTTGAAACTGAGATCTGGGTGTTCATGGTTAGTCGTGTGCGGGTCGTACCATCGATCGCGGACTTTCATCTCCAGTTTCTTCGATTTTTTTAAGAACTGCCATCGGTAACTTTACCCGTGCAATCAAGCGGACGGCTTGCGGTATCCAAACTTCCGATCGAGAAAATCTCATCATGGAGATCGAACTTCAGCCGACAATTATCGCCATCGACGATCGCGTTTGAGAATTACATTTTTTGCCGGATAAACTGTTTGGGGGTTACATCTTTTACTTTTTTAAACACCCGAGTAAAGTGAGATTGGTCGGTAAAACCAAACTGATAGGCAACTTGGGCGATCGATTCAGTTTTGAGAGCATTGGCTGCCTTTTCAATCCGCCGTTTCAGTAAATATTGATGAGGTGTCACTCCGATGGCGGCTTTGAACGATCGCGAAAAATGAAACTTACTCAAACCCGCGACTCGGGCCAAGTCCTCCAGACAAATGGATTGGGTCAGATACGCTTCGATATATTCAAGAACGCGACCCAAACGTTGGCGTTCGATCGCCGTAACTCGAGTCAATTCTACGGGAATTTTCGTGCTGTAGTGATTGACAAAATGTGCTACTAATGCGGTAGATAACGTATCGGCATAAAACCGACCGTTCGGACCGCCACTTTCGGCTTCTACCAGCAATGCTTGCATTAGCGTTTGCAGGTGTTTATCTTTCGATCGATGCACTCGTCGAAAGACTTGGCGATCGATAAGTGGATAGTCAGGCAGTACGTCGATAATTTTTTCCGGCTCGAGGGTCAGCAACACAAATTGATTGTGAGTCTTAATTCGATGGGAAAAGGGGACTCCCGCCGGATTAATCCACACATCTCCCGTTTCGTAGCGGTGGGTTTTGAAGGTTTTTCCATCTTTCCATTCCCACTCGAAAGCCGGTCCGATGTTCATGGCAAAATAATGCTGCGGAACGGTGACATCATCGGGGTTAAACTGTTTGTTTTCTCCCTTTTCGATGTAAATTCCCTCCCATTCTAGATTTTTGCTCGATACCAGAATTCGTCCGGCATCGACCTCGGGCTTGGGTTTGAGAGTTTGGCTATCGACAAAATCGATCTGGCTTTTCATGGTTTCTGGTTGGAACGCTCCGTTCGATTCCCGATTAATGCCTATTTGGATTAAGGATCGTCAAGATTGAAGAGACAGCTTGCAAGCTTACACCCCATACTCCACCCCGATCGGACACGGTCTGGTTTTGAACTGACGTTATAACGCCATGTGCAACTTATCCAAAATTTTCTCCCACGGGGGGAAGGGGGAAGGGAAAAGGGGGATAAGTCTACTCGCTCACCATATGGCGATCGCTGAAAATTTCACACCGCGTTAATAGCAATTTTGTACCAAAACAGCGCACGAAAATGCTAGTCATCGACCGCAGAAATATTCGATATTTGTTCTTGTCGGACCTCGAATAATCCGACGATCGATACTTCAAGAGATGACGCGATGAATTACTATACACTCGGCAATACCGGACTCAAAGTCAGCCGTCTAGCGCTTGGAACCATGACCTTCGGGGACGACTGGGGCTGGGGTGCGGACGAGGCAAATGCCCGTAAGCTATTCGATACTTACCTCGAAGCTGGTGGTAACTTTATCGATACGGCCGACCTCTATACCAACGGGAATAGCGAGCGAATGCTGGGTCGATTCGTGAAAGATAGCAGCACTCGCGATCGCATCGTCATTACCACCAAATTCAGCTATAACGGCGAACCCGGCAATCCCAACGCGGGGGGAAACGGGCGCAAGAATATTCTCCGGGCGATCGAAGGCTCTTTGGAACGCCTCGGAACGGACTACATCGATCTCTATATGCTGCACACCTGGGATCGGGTGACACCTGCCGAGGAAGTCGTCCGCACTCTAGATGACTTGGTGCGTTCCGGGAAAGTGCGCTACGTTGCCCTATCAGACGCCCCCGCCTGGTACGTGGCGCAGGCACAAACGATCGCCCGAGAACGACACCTCGAACCCATCAGTACCGTCCAACTCGAATATTCTCTCGTCGAGCGCAATATTGAATTTGAGTACGTCCCCATGGCTAACGCTCTGGGTGCGGGCATCATGGTCTGGTCGCCTTTGGCAAGCGGTCTGCTGTCGGGCAAGTACAAGCCCTCGCAAAACGGCCCGGAAGGTTCCGGTCGCCTCGCCACCCTCGCCGATACCGATAATCCCGCCTTCAATAAGTTTACCGAGAAGAATTGGGCGATCGTCGCCGAACTGGAAAAAGTGGCAAACAAGTTAGGTCGATCGATGGCGCAGGTCGCTGTCAACTGGGTTGCGAACCGTCCTGGCGTTGCTTCAGTCATTGTTGGGGCGACGAAACTGCATCAGTTAGAAGATAACCTGGGTGCGTTGGATTTCGAGATTCCTGCCGAGTTAAAGCAGCGCCTGGATGAGGTGAGTCAACCCGAAGTGCGTTTCCCTTATACCTTCTTTGAAACCGGCATCCAGGGAATGATTAACGGAGGTACAACGGTGGGAGATAAGCCCAGCAGCTACCGCTAACCGATTTTGACAGAAGGGTCCCGATCGGGTGTTCCGGCTAGCGAGAACAGCGAAATGTAAGCTTCATATCGCCACAGATCTGACAGGTGTTGGTGGCAGGGGAGGCTTCGGGAGGTAGGGAGGAAGGACCCTGGGTTGGAGAGTTGGGTGAGGACTCGAAACGTGCAATTTCCCTCGGCGCAACTGCCCGCCCGACAACGGATGTCGAGGGGTCTGCAATGCCAGAAAACTGCGATCGACCCCTCGATAATATTGCCGACTGCTATCCCTTAAAGGTGTCGCTAATCCGCTTCATCGCTTCTTCGACATTTTCCCGACTGTTAAACGCCGAAATTCGGAAGTAGCCTTCCCCAGCAGCCCCAAATCCAGAACCGGGGGTTCCCACTACGTTCGCCGTTTGCAGCAATTTATCGAAGAAATCCCAACTCGTCAGACCGTTAGGAGTTTTCACCCAAACGTAGGGGGCATTGACTCCGCCATAAACGGTCAGTCCGGCTGCGGTGAGGCGATCGCAAATAATTTTTGCATTTTCCAGATAGAAGCTAATCAGCTTGGAAATTTGTGCCTTACCCTCATCGGAATAGACGGCTTCGGCACCCCGTTGGACGATATAAGAAACGCCGTTGAATTTAGTGGACTGGCGGCGATTCCACAGCTTCCACAGTTCCACGTCCGATCCGTCAGCTGCTTTTGCGGTCAGGGTTTTCGGCACTACAGAGTAGGCGCAGCGGGTTCCCGTAAACCCGGCATTCTTCGAGAACGATCGAAACTCGATCGCGCAATCTCGGGCCCCTTCAATTTCGTAGATGGAATGGGGCAAATCGGTATCGGTAATAAACGCTTCGTAGGCCGCATCGAAGAAAATAATCGAATCGTTGGCTTTGGCGTAATCCACCCAGGCTTTGAGGTGTTCTTTGCTCGCAGTCGCCCCGGTGGGATTATTGGGGAAGCACAGATAAATCAGATCGACTTTTTCCGAGGGAATTTCCGCGGTGAAGTTGTTGTCGGCGGTAATCGGCATATATACTAATCCGCCGTATTTTCCGCCATCATCAGCGCTGCCGGTATTACCGGCCATCACGTTAGTATCCACATACACCGGATAGACGGGATCGGTAACGGCGATTTTGTTATCCTTGCCAAAAATATCGAGAATATTTCCCGTGTCGCACTTCGCACCGTCAGAGACGAAAATTTCCGACGCATCGATTTCGCATCCGCGCGCCTGGAAATCCGTCGCAGCAATCTTCTCTCGCAGCCAACCGTAACCCTGTTCTGGGCCGTATCCTTTAAAAGTCCCCCGATCGCCCATTTCCTCTACGGCGGCTGTCATCGCCGCGCGACAGGCTTCCGGGAGGGGTTCGGTGACATCGCCAATGCCGAGTTTGATAATCGGTGCGTTGGGATTGGCTTGGGCGAAGGCATTCACCCGTCGGGCGATTTCAGGGAAGAGGTACCCGGCTTTGAGTTTGAGGTAGTTATCGTTGATGGTTGCCATAGTCGATTGCGATGTAGATTGCGAACTCGATTGCGACGAACGCGGTTAAAACACGTTAAAACAGTGTACCCAAAGATGGTTCGCCTCAGGGGTTTAGACAACATTGCGATCGGAGTTTCTATTTCCGCTTGCCCGATCGCATTCTCTTTCTATCGTTCTCTAGAAAGATTCAGCAGCTTTAATAGATCCCCCTCCCGTCCCCCTTCTTAAGGGGGAAGCCATAGGATGCTTCGTAATTAGTCAATGTAAAACTTGTTCTAGTTCCCCCCTTAAAAAAGGGGGTCAGGGGGGATCTAAATCGATTAGACCTAAATTTTTACCGCTCCCTCCGCAACCTCCCAGATTTCCTCCAACTCTCCGATCGAGTGAATTCTAAATTAAAGGATTACCAAATTCTTAGATTATCTCTCATTAGATAACAAACCGCGCATTTTATATTTAAAACTGCGCTTGGATAAGTAACTGCAAAGCCAGCGATACCGTTTGGATTGGCGATCGAACTCCGGTAAATTTTCCAGAGACCCTCGCCACTCTTCACCTTTAAACATCCAGTGATAGTGAATGGAGACCACCTCATCAAAACTTTGGATGCGTTCTGACAATTGTATTTGAGATTGCTTGTGGAGTGGGTAGTTGTAAGTTGGAGAGAGGGTTAAAAAGTTGCAATTCTTGGAGGCGATCGTTGCGGCGAGAGTTAACTGGTCTAAATGAAAAATTCCGGAGTCCGGAATGAGTTGATGTGCCATGGCTCTCTTAAAGTTTTCGAGCCAAGCCGAAAAAATCCCTGAATCTCTTCTGGCAGCAACCATCCCCGAATTCCAATACCCGCGTATTGTTTCTTTTTCTACGGTCGTTTCCACCCAAATGTCTCGATCTATTTCAAATAGATTGTAGAGTTTCTGCCAATAGTCTTCTCGATCGTCTCCCTCCCCGGTAGAACCGATATGTTTGCTATCGACTGGACGAAAAGCAATATCATATCTGGGTGATAAGAGTAACTCTTTTGGCTCTTGAAAAAAAACTTGGTCGCTATCCAAAAATACTAAAACTTCGGCATCAATATTTTGTTCCCCATAAGCCGAAACGAGAATCTTATTAGCGATGGGATAATACTTATACTCGGTATTGAGAATTATTTTTTGATGAATGACCTCTAACCCGTCAAACTTCTCTAAAATTTGAGGATCGATTTCATCTCCTTCCCGAGGCTGAACGCTATAAATTGGACTGTCTTTTAAGGTTCCGCCAAAGCAGCGAAGACTTTCGGCTAAAAGAAGAGATTTTTCCGCTAAATCTCCGGGTTCCGTGCACATTAGAAATGCAATTGAACTGGTCATTCCCTAAATTTTTCCTAAAAAAGTCGGGTATTCCACACGCAAACGCTACAATGCCCGTATCTTAAATCGATCGCCACCAATCCCTTACCCCGATCGCTTACCCCAATGGCCGTCACCCCATTATATTCGGGGTAAGTAGGGAAATCCGAATGCGATCGGACGGACAATCCCAACGCCAGAATGGGATGCGATCGCCCAAAATCAAGACTGAGGACACTTAGACAATCCTATCCACATCAACTTACTCAACTCAGGCTGTCAAGGTAACTCCGCCCCAGAAGGGACGGAGCTTGGGCAGACAACCAACTGCCGGAACTTGACTACACCGTAGAGCCTAATCCTGGCACGTACTTCTAGGTGTTTCGCTAGCCTGGACTATCTACAAACCCGTGTTGTCGGGTGTGGGGTAATGCCCAGACATCTTGGATTAGGTGGTGGAAGCGACGGACGATGTCTTAAAAAATTGCTCTACTTGGGGAAACACGCCAGTTCCTCTACTTGGGGAGACCCCAAGACCGGACTGGCTCCCCAAGACTGCATTTTTCGCAAGTCCAAATACAGGTTTTGAGAGTTCCTGGGTTATACCGCTTAAAAACTCTCATTTTTGTAAAGCTGTCCTAGAAGCGCGCGAGGCACGGCGAGGAAACCTTGCCATGTGCAATCGCGCCTCTAAGGACGGGATTTCAGACCCAAGGAGTTTTGATGACTGTATTGGAACAAGGCAACATTACGATCCATACCGAGAATATTTTTCCCATTATCAAGAAGTCTCTCTACTCCGATCATGAAATCTTCTTGCGGGAACTCGTGTCGAACGGTGTCGATGCGATCGAGAAGTTGAAAATGGTTTCCTACGCTGGAGAAATGAGCGGGGAAATAGGCGAGCCGGAAATCATAATCGGCATTGATAAAGAGAAAAAGACTCTCTCCATTAGCGACAACGGCATCGGAATGACAGCCGATGAAGTCAAAAAATATATTAATCAAGTCGCCTTTTCCAGTGCGGAAGAGTTTATAGAAAAATATAAAGGTGGGGCAGACCAACCAATTATCGGTCACTTTGGATTGGGTTTTTACTCCTCCTTCATCGTTGCCTCCCAAGTGGAGATCGATACCCTATCCTACAAAGATAACGCCCAGGCCGTTCATTGGACCTGCGACGGTTCTCCCTCGTTCCAACTCGAAGAATCCGATCGCACCACCCGAGGAACGACTATCACCCTCACTCTGCAGGGAGAGGAAGAGGAGTACCTCGAAGAAGCGCGGATTAAGCAACTGGTGAAAACCTATTGCGACTTCATGCCCGTCCCCATCAAGATGGTGAAGGCCGCCGAACCCGTTACCCCAACCGAAGGGGAAGAAGAAACTCCCGCCGAACCGACAGAAACTCTCGAAATCGTCAACCAGCAAAAATCGATTTGGCGATCGTCCCCTCGCGACCTCAAGGACGAAGACTACCTCGAATTTTACCGCTACCTGTACCCCTTCCAAGAAGAACCCCTCCTCTGGGTACACCTAAAAACTGACTATCCCTTCGACATCAACGGCATTCTCTACTTCCCCAAACTCAAACCCGACGTGGATGTTACCAAGGGGAATCTGAAACTCTTCTGCAACCGCGTCTTCGTCAGCGATCATTGCGAGGAAATTATCCCTAAATTCCTGCTACCGATGCGTGGTGTGATCGACAGTCCCGATATTCCCCTGAACGTATCCCGTAGCGCTTTGCAGATGGATCGCACGGTGCGCAAAATCGCCGACTTCATCGCCAAAAAAGTAGCCGATCGCCTCAAAGCATTGTATAAGGAAGATCGCAGCCACTACGTCAAGTGCTGGAAGGATTTGGGCACTTTCGTCAAATTCGGCTACCTCAACGACGAGAAGTTCAAGAAACAGGTCGAAGACTTCATTATTTACCGCACAACCGCCGATTTAGCCCCGGCAGCAGCCGATAAACCCGCCGTTCAGGTGGAAACTGAGGACGGAGATGCCTGGGCCGATGTCACTCCCACGGACGGGGCAACCACCGACGAGAAAGGGGATTCTTACACCACCCTCGATGAGTACCTCGAACGGAATAAAGAAGGCCACGAAAATCGCGTCTTCTATTGTACCGAACCGGCTTCCCAGTCCACCTACGTCTCACTGCACAAAGCGCAGGGATTAGAAGTGCTGTATCTCGATGCCTTCATCGACACTCACTTTATCAGCTATCTCGAGCGCGATCGTTCGGAGGTGAAGTTCTCGCGGGTGGACTCGGAACTCGACGATACCCTCCTGGATAAGGAAAAAGAAGCAGAAATCGTCGATCCCAAAACCAACAAAACCCGCAGCGAACAAATCAAGGAACTGTTCGAGAACGCCCTGGGCAAACCCCAAGTCACCATCCGCACCGAATCCCTCAAATCCGATGACCCCCAAGGCACGCCGCCGGCGATGGTGTTGCTGCCAGAAGCCATGCGCCGCCTGCGGGATATGACGGCCCTGCTGCAACAGGAAACCGCTCTATTCCCCGAAGAGCATATTTTGGTGGTCAATACCGCCCACCCGATGATTCAAAATCTGGCGAACCTGAGTCAGGGCAGTATCGTTCAAGCCGACGGTACGTCTCCCTCGGGAGAGTTGGCAAACCTGATGTGCCAGCACGTTTACGACCTAGCACTGATGGCTCAGAAGGCTTTTGATGCCCAGAGCATGAAATCCTTCGTAGATCGATCGAATCAGGTGTTAACTCGCCTCACCGACAGCGCCTCGAAGTAGGAGTCAGTCAGCCCTGGGGCAGGATTTTTAGGGGCAAAGCATTTGAGCAGTAAAGTATGGGTGAAACGAAACCTGAAATCTCCAAATGCTTCGCCCTCCTTGGGGAACAGCGAGAGAGTCAATGGAAAATCGACAATGGGGAAGTTGTTCTAAACTCCCTCCCTGCCTCACCACGTTACCGCATCACCGAGTCTCTTCTTCTCCCCATTTCCCCATCTTCAATCAATTGGTATCCTCCCAATCGACGATCGTGACTCTTTCGACCCCTCTTACCAATCCAACTGCCACGATCGAGTCAACGAAACTCAAACGTTGGTCCGTCGAAGACTACCACCGCACCTAACCCGGCAGCACCTCTAGCGTTTCCCCATATCGAGATTGCCCTCACTGCCATCCTGCCGCTCGTCTCCTGAATTTGCCCTAGAATCTCGATCGCCCTTTGAGTCGATGAAATTTGATATAATTAAAGACTGGGCATATCCTATACTTTGCCCCATCCCCAATTTCCATCCCCATTCAAAAATTCAAATCAGGAGATTTTCATGGGCAGAAAATGTCAGTTAACGGGCAAGAAAGCCAACAACGGATTTGCCGTATCTCACTCCCACCGCAGATCGCACAAACTCCAGCACGCTAACTTGCAGTGGAAGCGCGTCTGGTGGCCTCAGGGCAATCGCTGGGTGAGACTGAGACTGTCGACCAAAGCGATTAAAACTCTAGAAACCAAAGGTTTATCGGCGATGGCTAAAGAGGCGGGAATTAACTTAAATAAGCTCTAAGTTGGGTGTTTTCTCCCTTCGCGGGGAATTCCAATCTAATGAGCTTTTGCTATCAATCGTGAGGGACGTATCCGTTGTACGTTCCTATTTTTTTTGAAGTCGCAAATCGAGATGATGCAAGGTTGTAGGGTGAATGAGGAACTCTCGAAATCGGTCAGTGCTCAGATCGAGTTCGGTTAAATACTTATAATGACCGTTGGGATGAGCAACGAGCGCTTCGGGGGCTTTGCTTGCTCTGGGGGGGCAACGAGCGCGTGGGGAGAAAAAATTCAGCAATCGCGCCTAATTATAACGAATTATCCGAGTCCGATCCGATCGAACCTTAGCGACTCATCTTGACAAGAAGTCCCTCAAAAGTTAGGGCGGGGGCGATCGCTTCTCGAAAAAAAGTGGGTATCCTAGTGAATATGCCCTGCGCCGATCGCCAAATTCATGGCACCGACATTATTGCATCGAAAGGTCTTTGCAGGCTAAGACGAAATAGGTTAAAACAAAAAACCGTTCGTGTCGTTTTAAGTTCGTGTCGTTCGCATCTGCCGAGGAGTTATGGCAAAGCACAAATTGATTACCATGCTTCAGCGTCGGTTGAGAAATACCTGGAAGTTTTGCTACGGGGCGATCGCAAAGCGCCTGCGGAAACTACTGCGCCCGGTGTTTGCCGCATTGGGTCGCAGATCGAGTGCTCGTGCCGGATTTGTTCTCCCCACGGCAGCACTGCTTCTACTGGTGGTGTCCTTGGTGATTGGAGCGATGCTCATTCGCACCCTCAACCGCACCGAACAGGTGGTGAACGATCGCCAAGAGAAAGTCATCTACAATGCCGCCACGCCAGCAATCGATCGGGCCAAAGCGAAAATCGAATATCTCTTCACCCAAGATACCCGACTACCAAGTGGTGTGCCTTCAGAAGATGTTCTGTGGTCGATGATGCTCGATGACGGCAGTGCAAATATCTCTTCCTTAGGAACCGATCCCTATCAGTTACCGGACGAAACTCGCCTCGACATTAACGGTCAGACGGCAAACGCTTGGTCTTTTCAAAGTGATAGTAATGGCGATGGGGAAAACGATACCACCATTGCCTACTCGATTATCTGGCGACTTCCACCAGGTGCGGACGCACAAGACCAAATCGAACAAATACTCGATCAGACGGAAGATGCCGTTCAGAATCGGGCACAGACCTTGTCCGTGCGCAACGGACCCTTTTCGAGTTCGGCGAGTGCAGGTTGCAACGTTCAGGGTAACGTCGTTCCAATTGAAAAAGGTTTCTTCAGAGATAGCCAAAGTAGTGGAATTTTGCGCAAAAATTTCCAGATTGATGCCTTTGCCATCTCCAATACCGACGAACGAGGTACAGTAACCACTCTAGAACTGCAACAAGACCGACAAGCCGATCGCGGTAATAAATTTGGGGCTTTGTTTCGTTACGATCTCGAAGTGGCTCCCGGTCAACCATTCAAGTGGAACGGGGCCATGCACACGGACGGTAGCATGCTGGTGGGAAACCGACGGTTTCGAGGCTATTTAATTAGTTCTCCGGAATCTTGTCTCTACCAAGCCGGTTCGGATACCTCTGCGATTACCTCTCCGAGTGGTGATGACTCAGGATTTCAAGGGCAGATGATGAGTGCCAACCTCAACGGAAACAACGTGGTGGGCCGGGATAATTATTTTCACCTGTATGAAAGCGACAAAGCAACCGTCAATGAGAGAGCCGGTCGAGGCTCGATCGAGAACGAACCTTTGGTTCGATTTAGCTCCGATACAGATTCAGTCCGGGATGGAATTCAACCATCTCAAATCTCCCTCGATCCCATCAAACTCTTTACAACGGGCGAATCTGCATATCAATCGGACCTGACCTCCGATGCGATCCGCGATCCAAATTGGTCGAACACGGCTTTTGTCACGCAAGAAAGAATGGTTGGGGCAAATTCGAATACCTCCTTCGAGATCGATGACTTTTACCGTGCCGACGATCGATATGGTCCCAAGCCCGTCTACGATAAAAATTTAAGCTTGCAAACACTGGGGCAGCAAAACGGTGACCCGATTTCCGGTGAGGATAAATTGCTCACCCTCGATCCCGTCGGTGATAACGTCAGTTCTAACCCGCGCGATATGGGCTTGGATGGTTTCTGGGAACGCCGTGCCTGGCGCGAAGGAATGCGGGTGATGGTCGGACAGCGTCTGGAGTTGGGGAACGATCCCCTACCGACTCCCGTAGACTATCTAGGTGAGGGACTCCGCAATACCCTGATACCTGTCAACCGTAACAATAATGCTCGGGAGCACGAAACCCTACAGCGACGCGCTCTGCGAGATAACCTGGCAGCGGTGCAAACGACGGCAATTTATCATTATGCCTCCGGGCCGACGAATGAGAGCGATCCTCCCGTCGCCGCAATTATTAGTACCGTTCACCCCGGAACCTCAGAAACTCTCAAGCGCAGCTCGATTTTCAAACCCATTCAATTTGGGACGAGTAATGCAGGGATATTTGGGACTAACGGATTTGGAGACGATCCGAACGAAATCGCGATCGACTTTTTCACCGGTCGAGGCACGAATGGATGGGAAATTGACATTCCGGCTGGTTACTTTACCCGTGCCGACGTCCAGACGGCATTAGAAAATCTCGCTAATTTTTCCGGCGATGACGATGGTGCTTTTCCGCCTTTACAGGAGAATGGTGGAAATATTATTCACCCTTACCCAGAACTCACCAAATGGGGAAATTTCTCGAATCTGAAACGAGCTTTGGGACCCAACGGCAACGGTAGCATTGCCGACGAGTCTTACAAGCATACTGCAGCTCTGACGTTGGGAATGTTAGCCTACAATCTCACTTATCTCGAGGCTTACAATTACAACGACGCGAACAACCGGCGAAATCATCTCAACGAAATCGATGCGATTTTGCAAGGTGGACCGGGCACTCCTCTCGCTCCCCTTCCCTTGGAGCATCCCTATGCGAAAGATAACACTGGCAATCCGATTCAAGGAACGGCAGAAGAAGGATTACCCCTGGGAGCAACTCCAGAAGAGTACGTGGCCGTCATAGAAAATATCGATCCAGATTTAGGAGATATCGCGCGGCTCATCCACCTCAAAGAGCAAACCAACCGCGATCGAACCTACGGATTCCGGGCTTCACCAACGACTCTAAACCAATTCCAATATACAGTTCAATACCTACATAGCGATCCTGCCCAATCTAGCACTGGCAATGATGAATCCTTTACCTATGGGGGAATCACCTACGATGCTTCTTCAAACAATAGCAATCCGCCAGTTAGCGGAGGAACTTCGCCAGCCAAGAGTGCATACTTCACCTGCGATTTCAGCGCAGCAGGCAACAACTTTTTCGGTTTTGGTCCTCCTCCAACTGACGATATCGATGCTGAAAAGCGGTTTATCCGTTTGGCAACCGCACTGTGCGGTGTTAACGAAGATGGGAACGCAGATGGTCTTCTCACTAATGCAACCGAAGACTTAAACGGTAACGAAATCCTCGATTCTGTTAAATATCCCTCCTTGTTCTACCTGTTCCCCAATGCGAATCACGATCGCACAGGTGCTGGGTTAGCACTGGAATTCAGGCAGCCCACTGCACCGTCAACCGCTTTAGATCCGCCCGATCGATATTTAACCGATACCAATCTTCCCAACCCTCAATTTATCGCTCTCGATCCGCAAGATATAGTCCTAGAACCCAAGGATATCGCCGCGTGGGATTTACCCATCGATCCGATCGGGCCGAACCCACCCGCTCTATGCAATAACAATGCCACCGCAGCAGACCCGAATACCAATTGCGGGAAACTCAGCCTTATCTACGACGGTACGAACTACTACCGACTTGCATTTAAAGATAGCGCTTTCTTCAACGGTCGCGAAATGATGAACGTCCGGGCGCTGAATATGGATTTGGAGCTGCTCAAGGACAATACAACCCCCAACGGGGACTTTTGGCTGGCTGCGGGTGATGACAGCGATGGCATTCAACGAGACGGAGGCATTATCTACGCTTTCCGAGAAGATGCCATTCGCGAAGATGCGATCGCTCGCCCTCAAGGAGGAGCCTGCAATAACTTTGCCGACTTTGCCAGTGGCAATTGTCGCTCTGATGCCACCGATCCCGTCGATCCGGCTTTGAGCGCCAATGGAATCAGTCCCAAACCCGTGGATTACTATCCCGATCCCGATCGGCGTCCCTACGGATTTCGCCTGATGAACGGCGAGGATATCTCCCGCGATCCAGCCGGAGGACAGACTCACTATGGCATCACGTTTGTTTCCGATAACCCCGCTTACTTACAAGGGGATTTCAACTGCCACGGCTCTTGTGCTAACCCGATCCAAGAGTTCGATCAAGAACTCGATGATGATTTTTCGCCGAACGAGTTCTACAGCAGAACGACATTGAACGAGAGCTTTGCTCGCGCGACAGAAGGAGATTCCTGGCGCTTCAGCGAGTTCCTCGTCGATGCGATGACCTTGCTCTCAGACAATTTCTGCGAGGGGAGCCTAGAAGACGGCTTCCTCATCGCCAGTGCGGGTGTTGCTAACCCCAACCTGCCGGCAGAACTCAGCAATTTGGGGCGATCGGCTAACCCGAGCTTAAGCGACGTCTATGGCTGTGCGAACAACAGCGAAGTCTACACCTCCTACACGAATCAGAACCGACCCCAAAACCCGTTGACGGGAAATTTTGAATGGCTTCGGGAGAATCCGGCCGATCCAGGCTCGCCGATTAAAATCTCGGCCAACGGCAACCCGGAAATCTACGAGCCGACTCAGACAAATCCCAATATCCAGCCCCTGTCCACCGTGATAGACTACAACGGAAATTATCATCTATTTACCGCGAGCTTTGATGGAGCCGGGGGCGACGATCAAAAACCGATGAACGTCGCGACCGACCAGCAAGTAAACGCCGTGATCGTGAGTGGGATCGTTCCCTCCCAAGCCGGTCAAACCTACGGCGGTTTGCATAACTTCCCCCGATTTATCGAAGATTGGTTAACCGGCGAGCAAGCCGCTAGAATTAGCGGCTCTCTAATGCAGTTTAACTTCAGTACCTATGCCACTGCGCCCTTCGATCAAGATGCTTGGGAACCCGGTCTAGCGGCTCAGCTTGGGACACCGATCATTCACTACTACCAAGCTCCTCAACGTCTCTGGGGTTACGATGTTGCCCTGCAGTACGTTCAGCCCGGTCCCATTACTACGCGCCTGGTCAAACCTAGCCCGTTCCGCAGCGAGTACTACAGCGAACTTGCCCTCGACGATCCCTATATTCTCAATTTGCGCTGTGCTGGGGCAAACGGCCAGATCGATCCTCGCGCCCTTTGCGAATAATGAATGTTAGCGCTCTGACCGACCCCAAATTGAGTTCCACCCAATTGAGTGTCCGTTGAGTCGTTCGATTTTGAAGATGCAGCGATCGCTCGAGCAATTCCTTGCAAGGAGACCAAAATGTACCAACCCATCAATCGATTGAAAAAACAACTTAAAATCCGGGGAACGGCTCGAGCGTCCGAGCAAGGGTTAACGCTCATGGAATCGCTAATCGCGGTGATCATGGTGTCGGCTGTCGCGGTTGCCATCACCCCTCCCATTTTCCTCTCGGTGGCGACCCGAGTTCAAAATCGTCGAGCCGAGCAAGCTCTGCAATTGGCTCACGGTCAAATCGATCAGGTTCGAGTGTTAGTCGAGCAAGGCCTCAATGCGAATAATATCGATCAACTCCCAGCCTTGGCGGATGGGGCAGTGAGTTTGGATAATATCGATCCTCCCGGTAGCAAGTATTCAGCACTGCAGTCGACGAACTACAGCTGCTCTGCCTACGATGTAAATCCCGAACAAGTGCCAGTGAATCAGGCTTTACCGGTAGATATTAATGGTGACTGCGAGGTCGACTTTTTCGTACAAACGTTTCGATATAAAGATGTCAGCGGTCCGATCGATCCAGGTATCCCGATCGTATTTCACATGGGAGTCAGAGTTTACTACAGAAATGCAGAATTACAGAATGCCGAAAAAAAACAAGCCTCATTAACACTGACGACAGGAGAAGGACAACAAAGAACTCATCCTTTGGCGGTCATGTCTACGGCTCTGGCTCAAGGGGATAAAGATGGTTCTTTAGATGGATACCGCGAGTTTTTACAATAATCAATTTATGGTTTCATCGATTTAAATTCGATTTAAATTCGATTTAAATTCATTGAATATTTGGTAGAGGGTGGGCTTAAAATGAGCGGCAAACTCATGTCTTTTCAATACGTACAGTTTTTTTTGAATAAGCTCGGGAGATCGATATCGAAACAAAAAAAGTCCGGATTTACATTAACCGAGCTGTTAGTTTCGATTATTATTGCTTCGCTGATTGTGGTGGGATTACTGAGTTTAGTGGTGGAATTGCTCACAACAGATTCGCGAGAAATTGCCCGTACCGAAACCCAGCGAGAGATGCAAATGGCACTCGACTTTATCAGTACTGATATTCGAGAAGCGGTTTATGTCTATGACGGTGATTGCTTGGCGCTTCCAAGTACCGATAATAACTGTTCGGGAATTTTCGCAGAGGGATACGTTCCCATTCCTCAAGACAGCGTCCCGATTCTGGCATTTTGGAGGCTAGACCCTTTACCCGATGTCCTAAAAAATCAGTGTGCTGCCTCCAATGCCAATAATCCGCTCGTCATCGGCACTCAGACAGTTCCCTGCCTGCAAGGGCAGATGTATACCCTTGTCGTGTACCACCTGACGAGAAATGGGGATGATGACTTTTGGCAAGGCTTAGCGCGCATTCAGCGCTATGAGTTGCCTCAATTCGATAATGGAGGACAACCCGTTTCGGGATATGCAGATCCCACCGATGCAACCACTTTTGCCAGCTGGCCTCTTGACAGAAGTAATCGTTCTGTTGCGAATGGTGCTCCTAGTCTTCAAGGTCGTGTTACCACGTTAGTCGATTTTGTCGATAGTAGACCCATGGACGAAATTCCCGAACTTCAGGAGGGCAGTTCCGAAGATCCCGAAGTAAGATGTCCGACCAATTACGTGCTGACTCCGAGCGATACAATTTTAGCAGCCGAAGGCTTTGCGGATATGCGTAATTTCTATGCCTGCGTCCTCTTACCCGCACAATTGAGGGACCAACAAGCGACAGGTGCTTTTAACCAAAAAGTGATTCTATTTGTTCGAGGGAATGCCAAAGGCAAGCCGGGAATCGATACCGTGAACGAAGGATTTATGCCAGCCATTGCCACTCAGGTTCTCAACCGAGGGGTACGGAACAAAGCTCCCTCGCAGTAAATGTTCGCTGGCAGTAATCTTAGATCGGCTTATTTGAACGGGAGGCAAATTGATGTTGATGCGACGAAATCCCAAAGATGCTGTGGCGGGCTTTACAATCGCAGAAGGCTTAGTGGTGATGGTGATGGCTGGAATTCTAGCAGCGATCGCGGGTCCGAGTTGGCTGGGGTTTCTCGATCGCCGGCGAGTCAGTTCCGCCCAAGACCAGGCGCTTCAAGTAATGCGGTCGGCCCAAGCCAAAGCCATTCGGCAAAAACAAACTTGGGAAGCTGGTTTTAAACAAGAGGGAGATCGCATCAAATGGTCTGTTCACCTCCCGTCAAATACCCCAGTCTGGCAAGACTTGATAGAAGGTGAGTCTGATAAAGTGAAACTTCACAGTAGCGATCTCGGTGGACCATGTACGGACACGGAGCATTGCGTCCGGTTTCAAAGTCGGGGCCTGCTTGACGATGATTGGTTAGCAGGCAAAAACACGGGAGATTCGATCGCTCAAATCACATTTACGACTGCCAATGGTAAAGAACCGCGTTGTGTCATCGTCGCCACCCTCCTGGGTTCTCTGCGCACGGGTCGGTCTGTCGAAGATGGATGTGCCGCGCCAGACTGAGGATGCGCTCCTAGATCGATCTTCAATCTGCTCCGGCTAGCTTCTGCCCCAAACGCGGTTCCGTGCCATCGAGCAACCGCTGAATATTCGCCCGATGCCGGAAAACGATATATACCGCGGCAGCCACTCCAAACAAGCAATAGGCGAAAGGCTGATGGGTGAGGAGCATGAACGCAAAAACCCCGATCGCCGCCAACATCGAACCCAGGGAAACGATCCGGGAAATCGACAAGACGATCGCGAAAACTCCCAAGGCCCCCAGTCCCACGGGCCACGCCATCGCCAACAAAACTCCTAGGGCACTGGCCACGGATTTTCCCCCTCGGGTTAACTGGTCATCTTTCGTACTCAGTATCAACCAAATCGACTGACTGTGACCGAAGATGGCGGCAATGCCTGCCAGCGTCACCATCCACGGCAACCAGCTTTCGGGATTGACAGAGGCAGGAACCCAAGAGGCGATCGCATCTAGAGCGTAGCATCCGCGCACCAAGACGATCGCCGCCACGGCTTTAAGGATATCGACGGCTAATGTCAGCGCAGCCGGTCCCTTACCCAACACCCGTAAAACGTTGGTTGCCCCGGTAGAACCCGAACCTTGCTGGCGAATATCAATGCCTTGCAACCCCAAACCTAACCAATACCCCGTTGGTGTCGAACCCAGCAAGTAGGCGAAAATGAGTAGAAGCCCGTTAGCACTTAACCACAACACCATAATTTGAAGATTTTATAAACTTGTCAATATCCCACCATTGTAAAGGGAATTCTCCGCACCCACTTCATCGAGCGACCCATGCAACCCTCCCACAATTCCCAAAATATCCAGATGGGTCGATTGTTCCCCATCTTCGATCGCATTGCCGTTGCTGCCATCGGGGGATACCAACGCCATCTTTCCCCTCATAAAGGCTTTTCCTGTGCCCATCGAGTCCTGTACGGGGATGTGTCTTGTTCCGAATACGTCAAGCGCCAAATTCAAGCGGTGGGATTGGCTCGAGGCATAGTGATGGCGCGCCAGCGATTTGCCGCTTGTCGGGAAGCGAACCAAATGTTGCAAATGCGAGTGGGAAGTCCGGTTCAAATCGAGAGTCTAGCCAACGATCGCCAACGATGGTCGAAACGACGGTGGCATCGGAGGTCTTGCCAGAATAGCTGTAACTACCTTGAGTGTAGCGGTTGCTGTAGCGATGTTGACTGTGGCGATTGCGATCTGCCGGGTTGGGATGGATTTGATTGTGGCGATTTCGGGGATTGTGGCGGTGGCATCGATTTCTGTTCGGGTGCCGACTGTGGAAGTTGTGGGTAATCGCGTGAATCAGACTCAAAAAATCAAATGGTGGGCAGTTGCTGCGGGAGTTGCGATCGCAGGGATTTCACTCGGTGGATATTTCCTCAAACCTCGCCCCGAACCGGTGACCCTTTCTCGCGAGGAATGCGAAGGGGATGGCGAGTTTGTCTGGATTGAGGGGGGTGAATTTATTCGCGGCAGCGACGATGCCGAACGAGGCTATGCCTATGAAATTTCTGCAGTGGCTGCTGCTGAAAGTACGGAACTCGTGGACCGATCGGAATCGAGGTTGCGACGGCAGGGTTGGTTCGATCGCGAATACCCACGCCGAGAGGAAAATTTACCGGCATTTTGTATCGGTCGCAACTTAGTCACGAACGAGGAATATCAAGCCTTCATCCAGGCTACCGATCGCCCCGCACCGGCGATTTCTGAATTCGATTACCAACAGCAAGGGTTTCTCGTACATCCCTACACGACGGTCAAATCTTACCTGTGGAACGATCGAGCCTACCCCCCCGGACAAGGACGACATCCGGTTGTATTAGTTTCCTACGAAGATGCGATCGCCTACGCGGATTGGAAAGGACAACTCGACGATCGCACCTACGGCTTACCGACGGCATTGCAATGGGAGAAAGCGGCACGAGGAAAGGATGGGCGCTATTTTCCCTGGGGGAATCAGTGGTACGATCTCGGGACGAATTGGGCCGGCAGCGAACCCCAAGGCACCAGCGAGATCGCGATTTATCCCAATAGCCGCAGTCCTTATGGTGTGGAAGATATGGCTGGAAATGTGTTTGAATTTACCGCCACCCTCTACCAGCGAGGATTGCAACGAGTCAGTGTGATGAAAGGCTGTTCTTGGGATGACTTGCCGGGGTTTTGTCGGGGAGCATACCAGCATTCGCGCCCGATCGAATCTCGTCATATTCTGTTTGGATTTCGGTTAGTGCGCCAGTAGCAATTCGCGGAGGTATCGGGCAGCTTTGACGAAGACTGAATGGGGAGATGGAAATCGATCGGGATCGAGCAGATCGCACACTTCTCTGAGGGCTCGATCGTCGATTTCTTCAGACCCTCCAAAACTCGCTTCGAGAACCCGAAGATATGTGTGATTGACTTGAAGGTGGCTGGCGATCGCTCCGAGATATTGACGTTCTTTGAGATGGATCGTGCCATCGGCGCTCGACATCTGACAACCAAAGCCAACGATTAATAGTTTTTCGGCCACCGATAGGGAAGCGCTTAAAACCGGTAAATCGTCGAGTCTTCGATCGAGTTTTTTCTGGTGAATCCCTTTCAAGATCGTTTGAATAAATCGATCTCGATCTCTGTCGGGTTCGATGAGTCGATCGAGCACAGCTTGCAGTAGCTGCGTTTCTCGATGTTCGATTTTGCCATCCACAAACAGCGTCCCGAGCAAAACCCAAACCAAGCACGCTAAGAAAATATCTGCCTCGGTGATGCGTTCTCGATCGAGTTGCCCTGGGGCAATCTGCGATAAGAGTTCGATGGCTTCGGGATTTATCGGTACTCGCTGCATGAATGAGTTAGCTCATCGTTTTCACCATCATATATTGGTTCGCACTTGGGTGTGGGGTGTGGAGGCGGTTGGCTACAGCTATAAAATCTAAAATCTAAAATCTAAACTCGAAAATCTAAAGGTGGTTCCTTTAACCCACTCAACGATCGCCCTTTTTCGACTTCCGACAGTCCCCGACTCTGCACCAACACCCCAAAACCCCCCAACCCCATGGGATTGATGAGGGAGTGGAGAACTTGACGGCGTTGCATGATGGTGGCAATATCTCGGGCGGTGGCGGTTCGGTTCTCGCCGGGAAGGTTTCCCCGTCCTAAGGTCGCAAGGCGTTCCCCCCATCCCAATGCCATCAAAAACAGTCCCTGTTGGGTAAATCCGAGGGTGGATAGACCGCAGGCTTCTCCCCGATGTTCTAAAGCGGTAAAGTTGACGTGGGCGGTGATATCTTGATTGCCGATGTTGATATAGGGGTTGTCATGATGGCGGTGCTGGTAATAGCACTGCAAGGTTCCGCTCGATCTCCCTATGCTGTAGTAACGCTGTGCATTGTAACCATAGTCGATCGTGAGGAGGTAGCCCCGTTGCAACCGTTCGGCAACGGTTTCGATCCAATCGAGGGCGGCAAGGTTGATTTCGCTTCTAAATCCATCGGGGTAGGAACTCAAATCGAGACCCATTGCCTCAAAATATCGATCGAGTTCCGGAGTTGAAGGTTCCCCGATCGTTTCGATAAATTGTGTATTTCTCTCCTCTATTTCTGAAGCGTCAGAGGATGTGGTGACGTAAATTTCTTTTAACTTGCCCCCATCGATGACAAATTGATGCACGGGAAAGGCATCGACGAGTTCGTTGGAAAAGCAACAACCGATAATAGAATTTGGAGCGATTTCTTCCCACTCGCACCAGCGAACGGAATGGTTTTGAAGCTGCTGCTCTAATCGCTGCTGTTGTTCTTTTTTTAGGCGATACGATTTTTCAACTATAGTATATTCGATCGCGCGATAAAAATCCAGGTGTTTTTGTTGAATATACGTTAAGATATCCCCAGCTAAAATTCCCTGACCCGCCCCCATTTCTACGAACTGAAATGGATGGGGACAACCCAAAACTTGCCACATTTCCAAAAACTGTTCGGCAAGAGTTTCTCCAAAATCCGAACACAAATGGACGGAGGTCACAAAATCTCCCGGCGCACCCAATTTTCCTTTGCCATTGTAATAGCCGTGCTGGGGATGGTAGAGCACGCCATCCATATATTCAGCAAAGGGAATTCGCTGTTGGGAACTTTGAAGAATCTCGTTCTCGATAATTTGACATAAATCGAGATTAGAAGTCATGTTTTAGATCGCTTTTCATCAATAGACCTGGAGGAGGAAAAGGGTTAAGGGTTAAGGGTTAAGGGGGAAAGGGGGAAGAAATTCATGACTGAACCATAGATATTGATTTGATTTTTGATTTTCGCGCCGATGTCTAATATAGAACCCTACTGATGCGGGTAGGCAGTTCTATACAGACCTGACAGCTTTCAAGTGAAATACCCACCTAAAAAACTGCCCACCCTACAAATTTCCGCGCTTCCGAATTCCGAATTCAACGAGCCGGTTGGTGAGAACCAATTAAACTGCCGTCCGACTTTTGATACAGATCGATCGGGATTTTCGATCGATTGCTAATGGCAGCAAACCCGTCGATGAGAATCTGTTTGTGCTCTTCAATGCGAGTACGGGTATCGAGATCTCCTTGAGCATTCGAGTTACGGGTGATGTTGCGAATGTATTCCACGTACTGGGGCAGCACGTACACCTTAATCAGCTCAGGGGTGCTGACATACTCGCAAATCGAGATCGGGCCGTCGCACAGCTCTTTGAGTTCGGTTCGGGCGCGATCGAGGGCTTGCTGCTCCCGTCGCACGGCGGAAGTCCCTTGCAAAATGCCGTAGTACGATTCCACCAGGACTTGCGCTTGGGGGTACAAGGAGGTGCCTTCGGGCACTTGTTGGGCGGCCCCGATTCCCTGTTGCCAGAGGGAAACAGCCTGATTCCACTTCCGTTGTTCCTGGAAGGTTTTCGCCCGATCTGCCAGTCGGATGGCTTCGTTGTAAAAGTTGGTGGCAATTTGCTCTTGGGTGCGTCGTTCCCGAGCGGTGACGAACATCGGTTCGTAATCCGCGAACAGCTCCTCTGCCCGTTCTTCGGCGAGGGTGCCTTGAGGAATCCGTCGCAGGGCGGAAATCGCCGTTTGCCAACTGGCGTAGGTGAGTTGCCACTCTGGCAGATCCTGGGCGACGCTTTGCCGTGCTTGGGCGATTTCGGCGGCGGTCAGCGCCGTTTCGAGTTTTTCGTTTGCGGTTTCTTCGATGGTTTTTCGCTGTTCGATCGACCCTAAATTCGATCGATACTCAGACAGTTTTGTCTGGGCGAAGGTAAAAGCCGGACTATTTTGGGGCACTTTCTCCAGTTCTTCGATCGCTCCTTCCCACAACCTCTGGATTTCCTGCCAGCGCTTAGCCGAATGGGGGGGATTTTGGCTTTTGCGCGCTGCTAAATTCCCTCGATTCAACGCACCCGAAACCTCCAGGAGCATATCCCGCTGCTGCTGGTAAAATTCCCGCAACTCTTTAGCAGTTCCGTAATGGGTCGACCAGCGGGGGATATCCTCGAGCAGTTTCCCAGCTTCGGCAAGCTTCTGGTTCACCTCGATAAATGCAGCGGTCGATCGCTCCGTATCGAGTTTTTCCAAGCTATTTTGACTCAGTTGTTGGGCGCTCGCGATGGGCTGGCACGGTCCGATGGTGCAGGGACGAGTCAGGGCGTATCCCAGACTCAACACCATCACCGAAGCCAGACCCGTCCCGGCCACCCATGCTGGAAGCCAGAGTTGCCAGTTGATTTGTGACGATTGCGCGACAGCTTTCATAAAACCACCATTACCAGTTTTGTCTTCGGAGAGTTGGGGGCCAAATCAGGAAGGCGATCGCTACATTCATCGCGCCACCCTCGATCGACCGAATCTGTCCACTCCAAAACCCAAGAGCAACAGTGATTTGAGTATACGTGAAAAAGCTGCCTCCGATCGAGTCTTTCGGCTTCTAGACCCTCGGAAGTCTAGCCACCGAACATACACGGTCCATCGCTCGAGAGAAGTAACGAAAGGCAACTAACGAACGCATTTCGCAAGAGGGTTAATTTAGTCCCGACGGGTCAGAATAAGATGCTCGATCCGTATTTGTTCTGACCGTTCAGCTCGATTAGCTCGTGCGCCGAGAGTGCATTCGCCAATGAGTGAGTAATACACCATTCGAGCACGTACCATCGCCTCAAATGGTGTAAAGCCCATTTCGAGGAATAGAGTCTTCGTATAGTCCAATCGTCGCCGATCGATTTGGTCGAGTGTCGTCGCCACCTTCAGATCGTTCGTTGCCCAAGATCGAATCGCGTTTTCGAACTGACCGCCATCTTGAATCGCTATTTCTAGCAAGTGAAGCAGTTTCGTTGATGCATCGCTTGCTAGTGACTCAACTCGTTCGATAATGCCACCCGTCTCGCGATTCACCCAATCTTGCAAGATTGCTTCTAAAAGCTCTTCTCGATTTTTGAAATGCCAGTAAAAACTCCCCTTCGTCACATTGAGCAACTTCGCAAGGGGTTCGACTCGCACTGAGTCTACCCCCTTTTCAGCTAAAACCCTTCGCCCTAAGTCAATCCAGTCTTGCTTTGCGAGCTTGATGCTCTCTTTTTTTTTAACCATACGGCAGCGTATTGACAGGTTGGCTATGTCCATACTAACCTATAACCATACGGTAGCGTATCCCAAAAAAGATTATGGGTGCTTTCGGCACGGAGTATGGGCTTTGAGTGCTCCCGCCCCCCCCGGACACGACCGGATACTGATTCATGGCGTTCCGAGATCGAACTCGGAACTGTTGTTGAAAAGAAACCTGCGCTCCAATCAGTATCACCAAGCATCAAGACTCATGAAATAATTCAGGAGGACACATGGGACAGATCTCGATTTTTTGGAAACAAGGTTGCCCTCATTGCAAAAAAGCCAAAGATTACCTAGCAGCCCGGAATATTCCTTACCAGAGCTTTGATATGACCGAAGATGCTCGTTTGAGAATGTTGAGCATCTATTTAAGCGGAAGCCAAACGGTTCCACAAATCTTTTTCAATGACGAGCACATCGGTGGTGCCAGCGATATGTTAGGTCTCGATCGAGCGATTCTCGAGCGAAAAATTCAAGAAACGATTGCCGCGGCCGATCTCGATTTTCCACCACCAGTCTCAGATGCGGAACTGGCCAATGCAGAACTCCCCCTCGGCAAGATTCTAGATCGATACATCTGCGATTGGGAAACCCATCCGGAAATCAACCAAATTCGACCTTACTACGAGGCTTTATTTGGTTTTCTGCCGAATATGTACGGCTACATGACAATTGTTGATGGCTATATTACGGCTTGGTTAGCTGCATTTTTGGGCTTATTCGAACCGACTTCGATCGCGTTGGGTGATTTCCGCATGACCGTGGCGTTTACGACCAGTGTGGCTGCGGCTTGCTCCTACTGTACGGCTCATGCGACGGGTGCCGCCCTCGACACCGGAACCACACCCACCAAACTTCGGCAGATTTTTGAGTTCTATCAACATCCCGAAGGCAAAGATGACTCGGTATTACCGTTTACTGAAGCCGAGCGAGTGATGATTCGTTTGGCCCGGGGAGCGGCTTTAAACCAAGTCTCGGACAAGGATCTCGAGCGACTTCGACAACTCGAACCCGATCGCGGTGACGAATTGATTGCAAGTGTTGGCGCAACAGCCGCCAGTTTTGGCTTCTTCAACCGCTTTAACGATCTCATGGGGGTTGAATTAGAAGCCCCGGCTCTGGACGCGGCTCGAAGCAGCTTGGGAACCCAATGGGACGTCGGCAAGCACGATAGTCAAGATCGACCCAACGCAACGGCTCATCCCGAAGAAAGTGCACCAGACCCATCCAAAATCCTCGAACGGGAAAAAGCCTTTATTACCCAGGTGCGATCGTACTTAGAGGCTGCCATCGGCAACGATCTGAATGTTTACTTGCAAGAGAGTCTGGGAATCGTTCCCAACTGGCTTCTATCTCTTCCTGAATCTGCTCGAATGGCGGTTTCCCATTTATATGTCTTGACGGTTGCCCAAGGACAGGTTTCGGCAGAACTGAAACATTTAATGCTGTACGTCCTGACCGATATTACAGGACATCAATACCTCAACCATCTTGAAGGTTCCCTCGCGAAAAGGGCAGCGATTTCCCTGGGGACATCTCCAGAGCTAGCCCAGAGGCGCTTAGAGCAAAGCTTAGAGGCCGCTAAAGTACAAGGGAGGGCGTACGAGGATTTAAGTGAGAAGGAATGTGCGGCCCTGTGGTTGGCGAAAACAGCCTCGGTTTATCCTCCGTTCACCCCTTCACCCTTGGTGCTGAGTTTGAAGGAGTATTACACGCCCGATCAAATGGTCGAGTTAACCATGTGTCTGGCAGTGGGTGGTCTCGCCCAGCGTTGGACGGCAACGATAAAAACACAGAACGATGAAAACACAGACCGCTGATTTGACAGCAGCAGCTTGAATGTTTGAAAAGTCAATCGGAGAGGGAGCTGTACTCTGGCACATTCGTTGAAAGTGAATTAGCGTCAGGTCGGTGTAGAGGGTAGAGTAGGGGGCGATAACGACTGCTTAGAGTCGATTAGAGCCAGTGGGTTCGAGGTTCTTCTACTCATGACTCGAATCTACATCAGCTCCCTGGACTTTCAACTCTCCTTAACCCGAACTCGCGTTACCTAGTTCTCAACAGGTGAAAGCTATAGACAGTAAGCATTTTAAATTTTGCGTGCATCGCGGGCGGTGTCGGTTTGAGTCCAGTTCAACTTTTCAAGACACATTTTTGCATTTTTAATTCTGCATAGCAGCACTAGCTGTCACCCTAACCTGCCGCTGGAGGTAGAGAAGGCTGTCTGGGTGCTGGAGAGGGAATCTCCACCTGAGATCCCGAGTCATCGCTCAGCAGCAGCGTCCGAATCATCCGCGCCAAGAATCGCTGAGCTAAACTGCTGGCAATATCCTGACCCATGCGTTGAGTTTCCGGCTTTACCAGCAGCTGGGGAATGCGCGGCAGGAGTTCCATGGCATCAAATCCCGGCGTATCCCGCAAGATGGTTAAAATTCGCTTGATGCGTTCGAGGGTTTGCCGGTCTTGGGAAACAGCCCCATTCGAGTGACTGCTGTTTGAAGGTTCTGGTTGCTTCCAACCCAACCATTCCCCGATCGCCGCCTGGGTATTGCGTGCGGCATCTTGAGAGAGCAAATCGACGCTTTTCACCACTTCCTCGACGATGCGCTCGCGGATGAAGGTTCCGCGCTCGGAAAACACGAAGTCTAAAGCTTGGTTGAGTCCGGCACCGAGATCGTAGTCATCGCTGGTGCGAGCGTTCTTGAGCAAGTTTTCCAAGCGATTCCAGCGAAAACTGCCATCTTTAAACAAAAGTTGTCGCAAAGAGGTGCGCAATTCCGGGGAAGAGTCGGTGAGCAGGCGCTTGGCGACGTAGGGGTAGGCTTTGCTGAGAACTTTGAATTCGGGATCGACGTTGATAGCAATCCCTTCTAAGGTGACCAGCGATCGAATAATCAGAGCATAGTAAGCCGGCACTCGGAACGGATACTCGTACATCAGCGCCGAGAGTTGGTCGGTAATACTCTTGAAATTCAGTTCGGCGACACTGGCCCCCAAAGCATCGTTAAAGACGTTCCCCAGTGCGGGAATAATCGGGGTTAAGTCCGTTTCGGGGCCGAGAAACTCCAGCTTCACGTAATCGTGGGCTAACCCTTCAAAATCCCGATTCACCAAATGCACCACCGCCTCGATCAATCCGTAGCGCTGATATTCCTTAATTTGGCTCATCATGCCGAAATCGAGGTACGCCAGCTTTCCTTCGGGGGTGGCGAGCAAGTTACCGGGATGGGGATCGGCGTGGAAAAAGCCATGTTCGAGCAACTGGCGCAGGGAACATTGCACCCCCACTTCCACGAGATACCCCGCATCGATGCCTTGGGCTTGAACCGCCTCTAAATTCGTCAGCTTCGTACCATCGATCCACTCCATCGTCAGCACCCGCTGTCGGGTATATTCTGGGTAAATCGTGGGAACGTAGATATCTTTGAGATGTCCGTAGAGTTGCTCGAAGCGCTGGGCGTTGGCGGCTTCTTGGGAGTAGTCCATCTCCTCGAAGATGCGCTCGGCAAATTCATCCATAATGCCGACGAGATCGCTGCGCACCTGTTTGACGTTTTTTTGCACCCAGGTAGCCAGGATGCGCAACAGGTAGATATCGAGGGTCACCCGTTCTTCTAAGTCCGGGCGCTGGACTTTAACGGCGACATCCTCGCCGGTTTTGAGCTTACCTTTGTAAACTTGCCCCAAGGAAGCCGCCGCAATGGGATTGGGGGAAAGTTCGGCGTAAATATTTTCCGGGCGATCGCCGAGTTCAGCTTCGATGAAACCGAATGCCACCTCGTTGGGGAAGGGCGGCAGTTGGTCTTGGAGTTTGCTCAACTCTTCGAGATACAGCGGCGGCACGACATCCGGTCGGGTGGAGAGGGCTTGACCGATTTTGATGTAAGCCGGACCCAAACGGGTGAGAATTTCTCGTAATTTGATGGCTCTGCGGCGCTGGTTTTCCTGGCTGCGTCCGGTACGGCGATCCCACCACAAACTCAAAAAGAAGCTGACGAAAGAGCCGACGATCGCCACGAAACGTCCCCAAACTGCCAGGGGGCGATTGCGGTATCGATCGCTCACTTGCTGCGGATCGTAGCGCAGAGCTGGAACTCGACCTAGCGGTTCTGGCTCTATTGAGTCGGCGACGGGAGCAATCCGTTGAGGGCGAACGGTGACCGTCGCTGAATTTGCAGGGGTAGTTCTAAGGCTCGAATCAACTCCACGAGAAAGAGGCGATCCCGTCTGGACATCCATGAATTTGCCATTGCTGAGAGCTTACTTAAAACATTGTAACAATTTGTTGCCTCAGACCGGGATATAAGTTAAGACTTTCTGCGCCATACAGATCGGAAAACCCTAAAAAACGTCAGGTTCGGGATCGGACCGTTTCGGGTGAGGGTGGGGTGTGGGGTGTGGGGCGTTGGGTCATCATCTCGGAGAACAGGGGGAAAATCTGCCCTCACGGGGGCGATTCCATTTCCCGTTCTCCGTTTGTGCCGACGCCTTTACCCACTTTCGCCCGAACCGATCCAATCGCGCGCCTGACATCAAAAAGAAGCAGCGACTTGAGTTGATTCCAACATGGCGCTGAGGGAATTTCCGAACAGGAGGGGACGATCTTCATTCGCAGTGACCGTCATGCCGGCTAAATCCACCGCACAGACAGACCACTCGCGAAATCCCAAGCCTCCCAATCGGAATAAAACCCGATCTCTGTGGGCTTGACTCCAACCCAACAACACGGCACAGCCGCCATCGAGTCGGTTGGGGGCTAAGGTGGTGCTGCGGTTGCGCTTGCCATCCCAAACCACCGCATAATCCGTGGCTTCAGAGGAACAAAATAGTCCTTCAAACTGGCGGGCGAGAAGGCGATCGCCTCCCCGAGACCAAGATAGGGGTACGGAGACGGAAATTGTACCGCGCATTTGAGTCGGATCGATCGCCGCCCGAGCGCTGGTGGCAATCGGAGAGGTGGGAACCACGCGCTGGACTTCTCCCGTACGGCGGTTTTCCACAAATAGATTGCTTTTGAGGCTGCTGCGGTGGAGTTTGGGATCGACGTGCATCTCCACTTGCGAGTAAGCGGCATATGCGCCATCGGGTGAAATCAAATTCCCCGTGCGATAATATTTAACTCCAAAGCCGCGAGTGGAACTGACTTGGGCGTGGGTCGTCATCGCCCAGTTCCAGGGCAGGGGATGAGGACTACCAATGGGGTCGTTCGAATTTTGTTGTTGATTCATGGGTTAGGCTAAGTATTTCTAAGGAGTTTCGATGGGAAACTCGTTGGGGTCTAGGTATTTCCGAGATCTGGGCGTCGACCGAGTTTTCGATGCCGAATTCTACGAAATCGGGTAGGTTTTCACCGTACCCGCATACACCCTTCAACACTTTTCCTGCCCAAGATCGCCCCGAGCGCGATGTCAAAATCGAAAAATAGAACCAAAGAGTAAGACACGGCGATCGAGTATAGATTGCGAGGCTCTGGCTCCCATAAAACTCTTCACGCCATTAAGCGGCGATTTGGAGGAAAATACTGAATGAATGAGGTCTTATCAAAAGTGCACGACCGCGATCGTACTGATGTTCTACCATTGATTCCGGAGAAATTCAATTAAATTTAAACAAAAATCGATGAAATGTGGATAAAGTGTTGATGAAGTTTGGCGATGCCGATAGCATATAAAAGCCGCAAACGGATAGTACAGTAGAGTTTCAAGGGGTCGCGCCACTGAGGTGGCTCGATCGTCATCGAGTGAACTAATGATGAAAATTATCTTCTTCGGCACGCCTCAATTTGCCGTTCCCACCCTAGAACGCCTCCTGGAAAATCCAGAATTCGAGGTGGTCGCAGTGGTGACGCAGCCCGATAAGCGGCGATCGCGGGGCAAAAAACTCCTACCCTCTCCGGTTAAAGTCGCAGCTGTTGCCAATAACCTGCCGGTGTGGGAGCCGAGTCGCATCAAAAAAGAGGCCCCCACCCTGGCTAAGTTGCGAGACGCTGGGGTGGATGCCTTTGTGGTGGTGGCGTACGGGCAGATTCTGTCCCAGGAAATCCTGGATATGCCCAAACTCGGCTGCATCAACGGTCACGGTTCGATTTTGCCTCGATATCGCGGGGCGGCCCCCATTCAATGGTGCTTGTGCAACGGCGAAACCGTAACGGGGATGACGACGATGCTGATGGATGCGGGGATGGATACCGGGGCGATGTTGCTCAAATCGGAAGTGTCGATCGATTTGCTCGACACGGCAAACGAGTTGGCGGGGAAATTAGCCTCTGTGGGGGCGGATTTGATGGTGGAAACTCTCCTTAAACTCAAGAGTGGGCAGGTACAACCTATTCCCCAAGATAATGCCCTCGCGACCTATGCTCCCCTCATCAAAAAAGAAGATTACCAACTCGATTGGACGAAACGGGCTATCGAACTGCACGATCGCATTCGTGGGTTCTATCCCAACTGCACCACCCCATTTCGCGGGCAAGCTTTGAAAATTCAAGCGACTGCCCCCCTGGGGGAAGAATATCGATCGCGCCTCCCGGATGAGATGGCGGGGTTGCAGGGAAATTTAGATGCGATCGCCCCGCAGTCCGATCGACCTGGAGTTGTGGTAGGACTAGCAAAGAAACTCGGTCCGATCGTCCAGACGGGAGATGGATTGTTGCTATTGCGGCAGGTACAGTTGGCGGGGAAGAAAGCGCAATCGGGATGGGATTTTGCCAATGGGACTCGGTTGGAAGTCGGGGAAGTTTTGGGTTGAGGGAATTTTCGAGTTCGATCTTGATGGCAAAAACGTAGGGGGAATGCGGCCGTTGACCCTCCGACTGTGATTTCACGACAAACGGCCCACCTGCCCCGACGGGGTTCTATCTTGACAAAAAGTGCGATCGGTTCAGTATGGATTATCAAAAGTTTATTCAGCATCTTCCCAATCTCTACAACCATTGGGGTGAGGAATCTATTTCTCCAAAATCCGCTCGATTCCAACCGGTTTTAAGGCAAGTTCGGGGGATGACGACGACTAACGTTCTCCAATTGCTCAACTGGGCGGTTGAGTGTATGGAAGCGGGGGAAGTTTACTGCGAAATTGGCTGTTTTCAGGGGGCAACTCTGATTGGGGCACTGCTCGATCGAACCGAAACCGTGGCTTATGCGGTGGATAATTTTTCTGAGTTCGATCTTGAGGGCAAAAACTTGGAACAACTGGCGCAAAATCTAACCAAGTTTGAGCTAGAAGATAACGTTATTTTTTGCAATCAAGACTTTGAAGAATTTTTTGGCGAGTTAAGGGATTTAAAATTTGCTGAGAAAATTGGGGTGTACTTTTATGACGGTGCCCACGACTATCGCTCTCAACTATTAGGGCTGTTATTTTCCGTTCCCTTTTTAGCCGATCGGGCTCTAATTATCGTCGATGATAGCAATAACGGTGAGGTGCATCAAGCCAACTGGGATTTTATCGCCGCTCACCCCCAGTGTAAAATGTTACTCGATTTACCCACGACTAAAAATGGCGATCGAACCTTTTGGAACGGTTTGCAAGTATTGAGCTGGGATATCGATCGAGGTGAGAATTACACCGTCGAGGAGTTGCGGCAACAGCGCAATGATAAAGTTATTGATGAAATTTATCATTTAGCTATTGAAAAATATTAATAAATTTAGATATAAATATTTTAAAATACATATCTTAAAGTGCGTAAAATCATGATTGAGACAATTCAAGTAAATCTCTTTTCAATACTCAAGCAATAACAATGGAGAATGAAAACTATACTTTTTGGTTTGAGCCACCCAATTATCTTGAAAATCGTTCTCATTATAATTTGAATGAGACCCATCTCATTGCTTTCCCAGATTGGAAAAGGCTTGAGAGTGGACTCTATACCGAACTTTACCAGTTATGTTTAAAAATACTAACCCAAGCCGATCGAAACATTCTATTAGTCTTAGTAGAAAGCGATCTAGATAGAGAAGATATTGAGTCATATTTTTTTGAGATTCTGATGAATATCTTGATGGAAGAAGAGATAGACATCGATCTAAATTCTGAATCGAATATTTTTCTGCTAGAGAGAAGTCACCTTCAAGGTTGGATCGATCTATATCCCAAAACAAAATATCAGGTTAAACTCAGCCAGGAATATCAGCATATTCCTCGTTTAATTCAAACCTTAAAAAAAATTGATCTCGATCGAATTTTACAATTTCAAAAAAATAAAAACAAAATCACAGAACTCTATCAAAATAAAATTAAAACTCTAGTCAAAGCCAATCCCGATCAGCTCTCAATTAGCGAGTATACTTATCTTGCCGATATTATACTTCAAAGAAGTCCCGGAAACTTTTTGATTTTTGGAGTTGGGAAAGATAGTCAACTATGGATAGATATCAACAACAATGGAAAAACCGTTTTTTTAGAAGATAATCAAGGTTGGTTGAATGAAGTAAAGTCATCAATTCCACAAATAGAAGCTTACTACGTTGATTATCAAACTCAGCTCTCTCAATGGCTGAATTTACTTCTTCAGTATAACCAGGGTCAAACTCCATTTTCCCTGACGCTTCCGAAACCGATCGAAACCACAAAGTGGGACGTTATCTTTGTCGATGCGCCAGCCGGGTATGCCGATGAAACTCCCGGACGGATGAAAAGTATTTATCTTGCCTCTCAACTGGCTTTCAAAAATTATTGTACGGATGTCTTCATTCACGATTGCGATCGCATCGTTGAAAATCTTTATTCGGGCTATTTTTTACACGAGGATAATCTATATCACCAAGTTAGAAAACTCAAACATTATCGAATTAACTTTAATTGGGACGATAACCCACAGGATGTAAAATCGTTCGTTGAATTGGGGATACGTTGCTTCGATATAGAAGACTTTTTGTCGGCAGAGTCTCTTTTGCGTAAAGCCTTGCATCTCGATCGCCGGAACAAGCTAGCGATCGAATATCTGGCGAAAGTCTTAGTGGAAATGAATCGGGATGAGGAAGCTACACATCTTTTACAATATTTATCTCCTATACAGACCCAGAAAACACTAAGTTTACCCGAAAAAATAGGCAAGCTGAATTTATCATCGGCAACTCCAGAAGAGCTTTCAGAGAATCTTAAAGAAGAGAATCAGTCCCGAGACAGGAGATTTACATCAAATCTAGAAAAAAAACGAATTCTGGTTATCAATAATTTGTATCCTCCCCAAGAACTGGGAGGGTACGGTCGCCGAATTTGCGATTTTGCGAATGTTCTGACTCAACGAGGTCATACCACTTATACTCTCACCTCAGATGCTCCTTATTTAGGCGAAATTCTATCGGTTGAAGATTCGATCGAGCGGAGTTTAGTCCTGTTTGGAACTTACGAAAAACTCCCCCCCGAAGCGATCGAAGATCGCGATCGCGTCATGGAAATTGTTGCTGGTAACGAGCTCGCAATTCAAAATGCGATCGAAAACTTCGCTCCCGATGCATGCATTCTGGGAAATATCGATTTATTGAGCTATAAAGTTATCGAAACGCTCCTCGAACGCTGCATTCCCACGCTCCACTTACTCGGATTCGATAGTCCCGGATATGAAGTCTCCGATACACCGCAAAGTTTGCTCTATTATGTTGCTGCCAACAGCGAATTTAGTCGAAAAGGGTTGCAGGATAAGGGATATCCACTCGACGATATTGGCATTGTTTACCCCGGTGCTTTTACCGATCGATTTAAGATGTGCGTGCTGCCGAACTTCGATCGGCTGCGGATTGTATTTGCCAGCTTAGTCTTACCCTACAAAGGCCCTCAAACCCTCATCGAAGCTTTAGCCATTCTCCACGATCGAGGAATCGACTTTCACTGCTCGATCGCTGGCGATGCACCGGTGACATGGTTTCTAGAGAGTCTACAGAAACGTACGAATGAGAGCGGCATTGAGGAAAAAATCGATTTTTTAGGCTATCTATCCCGTTCTCAATTGATTGACCTCTTTGCCACGCACAACGTATTGGTCTTTCCTTCCACCTGGGAAGAACCCTTCGGTCGCTCTCAAGTGGAGGCGATGGCGGCGGGTTTGACGGTGGTGACCAGTGGTACGGGGGGAGCGAGTGAAATCATCGAACCGGGTATCAGCGGATTGACCTTTCCCCCGGGGGATGCGGAAGCTCTGGCAGAGGTGCTGCTCGGCTTACAACACGATCGAGAACGGTGGGAACGCATTGCAGTTGCGGGTCAAGAACGAGCTGCACGATTCGATATCGATCGCTCCATCGATGTTATCGAACAAAAAATGGCAGAACTTTGCCTTCTTTGTAGAAGCGAAGAAAAATTTCAAGCTCAAATTTTAAGCAATTTAAAAATACAACTTCAGCTCAGAGATATTAATTTCATCGTTTTTCCCGATTGGACTCGATCGGAAGAATCATTTTGTGCAAATCTAGAACCGGCGATCGCAGCAATGTTATCTCATCCTCACCTCGATCGGCTCGCTTTACTCGTGCAGGTTGGTGATGTTTCTGACGAAGAAGCTAGCTTAGTAATGGCTGGAGTCATAATGAATGTTTTCATGAGTGAAAATTTAGAGGTAACGGAAGAACCGGCAATTTATCCAATCCGAAATTTGAGTTCGATACAATGGGAACTTTTATTGCCTGTATTAAACGGACGAATTATCCTACAGGAGGAAGATCGAATTGCGATTGCTCGAATACAAGCCGAACACATACCAAGCTATCAACCCCAAGAAATTTATCCTGTGGAAGTTGCTGAGTAAGTTACGCGATCGATCCAAGGTACTGATGCCACATTTGTTGGTAAGCTTTTTCGAGTTCCCGCGTAAATTGTGCGGTATTCCATAAGGGTGAAATTTGTTTAGACTGCCGTAACTTCCACGCAATTTTTTGGCGTAACTGGGAATCGGTTCCCAATCGAATTCCCCATTCAATATAGGCTTCATCCGTCCAGGCAATTCCTTCTTCAATCCCGGCGTTCGTCAGTAACGTATACCCTTGTCGGCTGGCAAATTGTTCCCCAACCCGCGTCACCACCGGAACTTCCATCCACAGGGTTTCCAGGGTTGTCGTTGTTCCGTTGTAGGGATAGGTATCGAGAACCACATCGGCAATGCTAATATTTGCTCGATGGATGGCTTCTGACGGTGCAGCCGGGAGGAATCGCAATCGATCGCATTTTACCCCTTCTTCCGTCGCAATTTGCTCGAAAAAACGACGTACGGATTCGAGATCGGTGTGTAACCCTTTAATCAGTAAATAACTGTTGGGAACGGCTTTTAAAATCTGTAGTTGCGATCGCACGTTATCGGGATGGCGTTTGCCACCGGTTTGGGAACTGAAATAGACGATCGCATCCTTGGGAATCTCTAATTGTTCTCGTCGTAACGTGGGTACGCCAACCTCAAAACCATCCACAGCAATATAGGTTTGGGGAAGTCGCCAAATCTTCTCGGTGTAGTAATCTTGTACTGAGTCGGGAAGAACGTAAGAGTCCACTAGGAAATAATCAATTGCCGGTAATCCAGAAGCATCAAAACCCAACCAGGTTAACTGAATGGGTGCGGGTTTTAACGCCATTACCGCGCATCCAACACCAGAAGTGAGGCTATCTAGATCGACCAGGATATCGATTTCATCTTGATGGATGATTTGAGCAATCTCGGGAATCGTTATTCCTCGCGATAGATCGCGAAATTTCGACACTTGAGTGGCAATAAACTGTTGCACCTCATCTTCAGTTTTCTGTAGAGAATAAGCAAAAGTCTGAAAGTGAGTTCGATCGTGATTCTGAAGTGTCCATCGCACTAAATAGCCAACGGAGTTTCGTCGCAAACCGCTTGACAAATAACCAATTTTTAGTATTTTATTTTTATTGACAGCGATTTCACGAGTGTTCGTTTGGGGGTGTCCCACAAAGTATTTCCGAATCTTAGATTGCATAAAGCTCGAAAAATCATTATTAAATTTTTTGTTTTTACGAACATCATCATCAAGATACGCTCCAAATAAGGTCGTGGTGATGAGTTGAATAATGTGGTTGCGATCGAGTTCTAGATCGGATTCAATTAATTCGACGATTAATTTTTCGTATTCTTGGTGAATCCTTCGAACTTTCTCGAAATTCCCACCAGCTTTCATTAAGCCTCTGAGAAGGAGATAGTACGCGGCAATTCGATCGGGTAGATTCTCCGTTCTGTTTATAAATGCTTCCGCCAGTTCAAAACTTTCCGCATATCGTTGCGTATCTTGATAGAGATTGATTAATGCAACCAACACGGGAAGATTGTTAGGTTGAAGAGAAAGATAAATTTCGGCGTATCTCGTGAGAACCTGTTTCGGTAAAATATTTTCTTGTAGAAAAACCGTCGTTTGACGGATAAGGAGTTGCCTGAACTCCGGAGAATCAGCCGCGTAACGAACACAAAATTCACTCAACCAGATAACAGACTCAATGGCTGGCTCGAATTCTAACGCTTTTTTCAGAGTCTCTAGCAGAATATCTCGATCGAGAGCGTGAGTTTCTGATTCTCCTAAGCTTAGTATTTCTCTGAGTTTTTCTAAAGTCGAATCCAACTCCGATCTCAATTCTAAATTGGCTGAAAGTACAGCCAGTTGTAGCCAATTATTGAGGTCTTCGGGAACAATTTCTCGAATGTGCTGCCGGATGACCCAAGCCATTTGCCAGTGGCTCAACGTTTCTTGTCGGCGAGCTTCATTTTGCAGCACTCCCAGCAGCTCTGACATCCACACCTGGCTTTCCTCTTCACCCGCTTCCATCATTACCGAGAGCCAAGTGGTTTGTGCATCTGCTTCTTGTCCTTGTAGGAGTAATACTAAGCCGAGATGCCAGTAGTTCGATCGATTGGCAGGATTGATTTCGATCGCTTGTTCGTAGAGAGTTTTCGCTCGATCGCATTCACCTTCAACTAAACATTGGTAGGCTTGAGTGGATAAATCTTCTCGATCGAGTTTTTCTTTAGCTTTGTGGGTCGTAATTTGCTCCAAGACCTCGACCCATTCTCTGGCTCGAACCGACCAAATACAGTCGCGATTCATCGATTCAACTTGCTGTCGCAAATGGGTTTCGGTATCTAGAACTTTGGAACTCGAAATCTGTGTGAGAATCTCAATCGTTTGTTCGACAAAATTAGTTTTATAGGTTTCCCAATCTCCTTCGACGGGAATTAAGCGAGCAAACCCGGCCGTTGTCTCCGGTAACGCACCTAAGTGACTGGTGACCACATAGCAACCACTCGCCATCGCCTCCATCACGGCAATACAGGAGGTTTCCGCAAATGTATTCGGATAAGCCAGAACGGCGATCGATTTCAGTTCGCCGGCCAAATCCGCTTGAGGAAGAGAACCAATATACTCAACCCCTTCCGTCTGGCGACATTTTTCGTAAAGTTCGCCGTACTTCGACTCGTCCTGATTTTCAGAGACTTGGTACACTTTCATGCTCGAAAATACCTTGAGGCGAGTTCCAGGTATGGCTTGACGAATCTGAGGGAAAACTTCTAAAAGAAGATCGAGACCCCGGAAAGGCGTGCTGGTATAGGCCAGTACGAGGGGTTGCGATTTTTGGGTTAGGATACCTGAAGTGCGATCGAACATCTGATAAAAAGGGAGACCGATCGCATTGCGCAAAACTCGAGTTCGAGACGGGTCAATTCCGAAGTGTTCGCAAAAACAATTTCGTTGCCAGTCGCTTACGAAGACGATCGCATCGTAAATATCTTTCTCCGCAGAATCCTGTAGCTTTTGTACGGAGGGTTGGTTGCGATCGTGCTGAGTCCAGAGAATTAAAGCGGTGCGATCGTTCAAGATGTCCTTAACCTGTTCTCCCATACCCGCTTGATTCTGGATCGCTAAAACATCTAGATCTTGTAATACATCTCTTGGTATGTTGTGCATATGGATGCATTCCACTCCTGAATATTTTCCAGGATGTGAAGTTTGGTTCAATAAAAAGACTTGATGACCCAATTTGACCAAAGCATTTGCGAGGTTGCACAGTGCAGACTGAGAACCACCTAGTGGCATTCGAGAAACATCGTCGGTGTTGTAGTCCCAGCCACTAAAGTCTACAAATGCAATTTTCATCGTGCTTATCTTAAGTTTTATCCTTTTCGCTATTTTACCGATAAATTGAGTCAGTTTTCGCTCTAATATTTTAATTTAAATATGAAATTTCAAGATTTTAAGAATGATTTCAATCGATATAATTTAGATAATCCAAAATTTAAAAAAATTCAAACGCTCTTCAAAAACGAACGAGATCTTAGCACAATAACGGTGATGCAGGTTCTTGATTGTGCTGTGGGTTGTTTAGAAGGGGGAGAAATTTATTGTGAAATTAGTTCTTTTCAGGAAGCAACTCTAATCGCGGCGTTACTCGATCGTCCCGAGCAATTTGGATATGCCGTAGAACGTTCTGAAGAAGTTGCCCTCGACGAGCAAAAGCTTGAGGATTTTTTTAATGTGCTTGCTCATTTTGAAATTGAAGATCGAGTCATTCTTTGCGAGCAAAATTTTGAAGAATTCTTTTTCGATTTAAAAGAGCTTGAGCTAGAAGATAAAATTGGCGTTTATTTTTACAATGGAGCGCACGATTATCGCTCTCAGCTTTTATCATTACTGATGGCAAAGACGTTTTTGGCCGATCGCGCTTTAATTGTGGTGAGTCATACTCACTCAAGTAGCGTCCATCAAGCGATTTGGGACTTTATGGCAGCGCATGCAGAATGTAAAATCTTGCTGGATTTGAAGTTACCATCCCATGAAACCAATCAGTTTGGCGATCGAATTCACGTTCTCAGCTGGGATATCGATCGAGACTATAACTATCCCGGCTCGAGTTCGATCGAGATTCGCGATGACGCTTTGATTCAGAGTATTTACGACCTACAATTTGGCAGCGATCGAAAAATTTTAGAATCGATTCGTCAAGAAGCATTAGAGCTGCAAAAACGAAATGATTATCGTGCCGCCGCCGAAAAGTACGAGCAGTTTTTAAAGTGGGACGATCGCGATTTCCAAGCTTGGTATAATTTAGGCATTGTTTATTATCACCTAGAAGACGATCGAGAATCTTTTCAAGCATTACTGCATGCGTTAAAAATCGATTCAGAGCGAGCGAACCTACATTATACTTTTGGATTCGTTTGCGAAAAACTAGAACGATTTTCTGATGCAGTGACCGCATACCAAAGAGCGATCGATTTAGATAAAAATTATATTGATGCATATAACAACTTGGGAAACTTGTTATACGCCGATTGCCAATTTAAGCTAGCGGAAGAACTGTACCGTCAAGCCATCGAAATCGACTCGCAGCATCTGGGAAGTTATTTAAACTTAGGAAATGTCCTCATCGTCCAACGCAAAATTGATGCCGCGATCGAGACTTATCAAGCAGCATTAAAACTCAATCCAAATTATCCCGAACTACAGAATAATTTAAATTTAGCCCTTGAAGCTCAAAAGAATCCCGAACAGTTTTATCTAAATTTAGCCGATACCTATTATCGCCAAGGTCAATATCAATTAGCGAAAGTTCAGTATTTACAATATATCGAAAATCATCAAGGTCAGGTTGAATTATACTTATCCTTATTTGATTGTTTGCGATCGCTCAAGCAAAATGAAGAAGCCATAGAATACTTAAAACAAGCGATTTCTTTGTATCCTCAAGAATCGAAGCTTTATGCTCTTCTCATTGTTGCACTTCGAGAATATGGCTTAATTGACGAGTCTATGGCTTTAGCGAAGAAAGCACGTAAATTAATTGATTATTCTTTTGAGATAAACCTGATAAACTCTCTGCTCTTACCGGCAATCTATCGTTCGAAAGATGAAATAAAAAACTATCGAGATCGATTTATCCAGAAACTAAATGAATTGATTGAAACCACCGCTCTCGATACGGAGATCGAACAGCAGGAAGCACTGAAAGCCTTGGGTTTGCATACCAACTTTTACTTAGCTTATCAAGGTCAGTGCGATCGAGATATCCAACAACAGTACGGACAGTTTGTCGGCAAAATCGTGGCGGCGAACTACCCCCAATGGATACAAAACCTTCCTTTTCCCCCCTTAACTAAAGAGGGAAAAATTCGCATTGGCTATCTTTCATCTCATATGGGACCGAAACGACTCGGAGAATTGATTGTGGGTTGGTTGCGTCACAGCGATCGGGAAAAATTTGAAATCTACTGCTACTATCTGGGTAATAAAGAAGATTCATTAACCCATCAATTTAAAAATGCCAGCGATCGCTTCTATAAAGTGACGGGGAGTGTAGATGAAACTTGCGATCGGGTGATTCAAGATCGCTTACATATTCTCGTCTTTTTAGATATTGGCTTAAACCCGAAAATGACCCCCCTTGCCTCTTTACGACTCGCTCCGATTCAATGTACGACTTGGGTGCATCCGGTCACTTCCGGCTTATCCACGATCGATTATTTCTTATCGAGCGATTTGATGGAACCCGAAAATGGCGAACAGCACTATTGCGAACAACTCATTCGGCTACCGAATATTGGCATCTGCTATCGAGAACCGATAGTTCCCAAACTCGAGAAAACTCGTTCGGATTTTGGGATTGATGACGATCGGATTATTTATCTCGCCTGTCAATCTCTATTTAAGTATCTTCCTCAGCACGACTATATTTTTATCGAAATCGTTCGCCAGCTTCCCCAAGCTCAATTCGTATTTCTCTCTCATCCCAGTCCTCATACAACGGAACAATTTAAACAACGCCTAAAATTGGCGTTTGCGAAGTTTAATCTCGATAGCGAAGACTACTGTACTGTTTTACCTCGTCTGAGTGAGTCCGACTATCTTCAAGTAAACCAACTCTCGGATATTTTCTTAGATAGTTTTAGTTGGTCGGGAGGGGTGACGACCCTCAAAGCGATCGCCTGTCACTTACCCGTGGTGACCTGTCCGGGGGAATTTATGCGCGGTCGCCACTCCTACGCCATTTTAAAAATGTTGGGAGTCACCGATACGATTGCGGATAATGCCGCAGAATATATAGATATTGCCGTGAAGTTGGGTCGGGATGCTCGATGGCGGCATAGTATCGTTAACTGCATTACAAATGCTCGAGATCGCCTCTACGACGATCGAGAATGTATCGCAGCGTTGGAGGATTTTTATCAGCGTATCGTTCGGGAGAAACTCCCCAAACGGGACTGATGTTCGATCGTTGGTTCCCATCAAAAAGTATCAGGCAGAACTGAGTCTACCTGATACTCTTGAAGGTACAACTTCCAAACGGAAAATTAATTGAATTAATTCAGTTTGTAGCGTCCCTTACTTCATCACATTCTCTTCGCCACCGCAGTCCGTCACGAGGTTACCACTTACTGTACCAATAGCAGGCGGAGAGGAGGGTAATGTTGTATTTTGACAAGCAGCAGCCAAGGATTGACCGGTCTCATCAACTTGCACTTTCCCAGCGTAGGCAGCGAGGGTTGCATTATCTTTTGGATTGGCGTTAATCGTCGCTTCTGTACCGCTAGGACCTGTAATCTCAAATGTATAGTTGTTACCGCTCGTGGGGATACCAATCTGGAGCGCAGTGAAATCCGGGGCAAATTGAGTGTTTTCCAAGCGATAGGCTTGTTGAGACCGGTTGACAGCACCGACGTTATTCTTACCTTCGGCTTGCTTCGCTTTAGCGGCTTGGTTGAGGAAGGAGGGAAGAGCAATAGCGGCGAGGATACCAATAATGATGATCACCACCAGCAGTTCGATGAGGGTAAAACCGCCTTCTCTCTTCTTCTGATTCAAATTTTGCAAAAACTTGGCTTTAAATTCAGTCTTCATGCGCGTGCCTTCTCCTAAAAGGTTTGGGATGCTTGGGGTTTTTATCTCCTAGATCTAACGTACCCATCCTCGACGGAGTTCATATCACCCCCCCAAAAAAATTTTTTGGGGATACAGCATACCGTAGATGGAGAGACTGTAGGGTGGGCAACAAGAGGAGAAGAAATTGCCACGAGTGAAGGCTTCGTGTTGCCCACCTCATCCAAATTGACTGTTGGTGGGCAACAGCGTATTTCCTTATCCGTGTTTCCGATAATTGGTTTGCCCACCCTACCCGAAAACTACCCGGAAACTACCCTGAAACTCGAACGTTCGTCCTGAGATGAAATCCTAGCGCTCAACCAAGACGTAGCCGTATTCCACCATCGTCGAAACTATTCCCCTGACTGTTGCAAATGCTGACTCGAGATCGATCGGCTCCAGAGTTATCGGATCGAGGGGTTGTAGCTGATGCCAGCGTTGCACCATCTCCATCATCGATTGCGACTCGTCCCAGAGTGGCAGCAAACAACTCATAGACGAACTATCGAGCCAAATCCCCGACAATCCCGGCAATGGTAAATATTGACCGATCTCTAGGGAGATGAGTCGATCGATTCCAGCGACTGCTGCCTCTTTGACTTTTTCTGTTTTGAGTTGGGGGTGTAGGTGAACGCTGGCGGTGTGCCAATCTCGATCGCTCCATTCCGTTATCGGAACGGTCTGTTTTGCCGATTTGGGATGACCGCACCAAAAATCGATCAACCGATGAATGGGATTGAGAAGTTCGTAGAGATGGAGTTTAGTTTCAACGCTCAACCCCGGCAAACTCATCCCCCAAAATGCCGGTAGGTCGTCTGGGTTCTGGAAGAGTCGAGCGATATCCCACTGTCGAAAATTTAACAGTTCGATAAATTCCAAACCGGCAACTTCAAGCAACGCAAACACTTCGGGAATGGTATATCCTTTATCTCCTTGCAGGAGATGATTCATCAAAGCTCGTTTCGGATTGGTTTGGATTTCGGGTCTCCAAGTTCTTTGCTTGAGATTGACGCTATTTTTTAGCGCTTCCATCGTTTCTTGGAGAATTTCGACGGCCAAGTCATCGGGATCTTCATCCATCAAACCGAGTTGTTGGCAAAATTTCTGAGCGCGAAAGACTCCCGCACGTTGGTAAGCGTTGTGCAGATTGGTGCGAATGATACCATCGGATTTGAGAACGGACTTCATCGCGTTGAGTCCGGCAGCAACATCGGGTAAAAGATAGAGAACTTCATCGTTATTGATATAGTCGAACTCCAATCCCAAACTGGGGAGTTCCTCTAGTGGCATGGCGTGAAATTCAAAGTGTTCGACCTGATGGTACGCCAACCGCTTCCGAGCCACTGCGATCGACTTTGGAGACAGATCGACTCCCACAATTTTCGCACCGGGATTGGCTTCGGCTAAAATCAGAGCTTTATAACCACTCCCACACCCAGCATCGAGAATCACTTTTCCCTCAGAACTAGGAATTTCTTGATTTCTAAGATAGTACGGAGTGACTAGGTTGTGGAAGTAAAGAAGATTTGCGTCGTCTTTGGGTGAATCTTCTAGAGGCACGTTTGGGTAAGGTTCGGATTCATATTGCTGGCGAATTTTTTTGACAATTTCGGAGGACATAGGCACGCTAGAGTTACAGACAAAAGTGAAAAAATTTCAATAAATTTAGAGGTTACTTTATCTGATATCTTGCATAAATAGACGAGCTTTTAAGTAGGTGGGCGTTAAAATTTTTACCGATGTAACTAAATGTAAATTGCCTCAACTCCTCTCTCCAGGCGAAATCGGATTTATTTTACAAATTGCAACATAACACAGCTTGTCAGTGCCTACCTACTTAGCTCAAATTTGGTCGTTTTTAATCAATTATTTTTGGCGATTATAGATGATTTTCAAAAAAACTTGAAATCAACGTAAAATTGAGATTTCGATCGCAGAAAATATTGATAGTTCTAGAGCTTAAATATCCGTTCGATTGAGTGATTACTCATGACGAACGAATTTGGGACTTGCTCGATCGCGCTGGCGGCTTCTGGAAATCGACCCGTTCCTTCAATGGCGCTACGTCTGCCACTATTTTCTCATCTTTTCTAGCCGTTTCAGTATCGAATCGGTTTTGACCTCTGCGATGCGATCGAGATACAAACTGGGGAGATTTCGATCGTCTATTTCAGTTGTGCTAACCAGCGTTGTAAATCTGCCATATCATTGAGTTCAAAAATAGCATCACCAAGCTGTTCGAGTTGGGAACTCGGTAAACGTTCGATCTGATTTTGCAGTTCCGGAGTCAGTTGGCGAAATCGCCGATAAAGCAGCCGAAGAACGAGTTGGCGTTCCCCCCGTTCGAAGCCTTGTTCTAATCCCTGTTGCAACCCCAATCTGCGTCCTTCTTCCAGACCCTCTTCAATTCCTTTTTTGACGGCTCCAATTTGGTCGAAGAAAAACATTTCGCGTTTTTCTAACAACTCCAATTCTTCCCGATTCAAGCTCGCTCGATTTGCAAGCTGCATCGCTTTTGTTAGTTCCGGAATCACTTGCATCTGTGGGGGAATACTTTCTAATTCCGTTGCATTTTTGATAAAATAAATCCATCGATCGGCAAGGGTCTCGAGTTCGTCTATCGATTTGTTGAATTTAGGAAGTTCGACAAAAATCAGCTCCATTTCGACATTCATCGGATCTCCCAAATCTTCAATATCTTTGAATCGGTATCTGGAAATCGCACGCTCGTGACGCTCGAAGAGTCGAAAATCGGTAATTGTCAACGTGAGAACGGGATTGAGTTTAAAGTAGCCTTCTCCCGATTTAATCTGCGTGGCATAGGTTTTTGCAGCATTGTAAACCACTCGCTTATCAAATGCCGCCACATTGAGAATTTGCATATCAATTGCAACAATGTGTTGGTTATCGAGGGTTGCCTTAATCCCGAGATAGCCATCTTTTAATCCCGCTGTATTTGCAGAGGAATAGGGATCGATAATTTCTAAGTTTTTAATCGGGGCTTGGTCTTGATAGAGCAGAGCATTCAAAAAACTCCTTAAAATATCTTGGCTATCTACAGAACCAAATATTTTTTTAAAAGCAAAGTCTATTTTGGGAATAATAAATCTCATGTTTTTCCACCCAAAACGATAGAGTTACTAGCCAGTCAAACTCTCAAGATATTTATCTTCGAGCCATCTTTCGCTCGTTATTATATGACATTATCAAAGATCTAAAACCCAAATTTACTCTATTCTTTTCAAAATTGGATGTCTTCCAAGCAACTGCCACGCCATTACCTTTGGGATTCGGGCTATTGACCTCGAAGCTTCTGGTTTTAGATCGTTGAACTTTCATGAGTTTAAAAAAACTTAAGCGGACGATAGGTTATTCGATCGAAGCTTATGTAAAATCTGTGTAACAATATGAAGAAAGTGATAAAAATATAAAACTTTAACATCGAGAGGTCACAATATGGTAGTTGCCACCGCACCCGCCCAAAAACGGCTAACGACCCAGACCGTCGAGATTGCCGAAGATACGACAACCATTCGTTGCTTGGACTGGGATCGCGATCGCTTCGATATCGAGTTTGGCTTGCAAAACGGGACCACCTACAACTCCTTCATCATTCGCGGGGAAAAAACCGCCCTGGTGGATACCTCCCACGCTAAATTTCGCCAACTGTACCGCGATGCCCTCACGGGAGCCATCGACCCCACCGAAATCGACTATTTAATTATCAGCCATACGGAACCCGACCATAGCGGTTTGGTCAAAGATATCCTCGAACTCGCCCCCGATATTACCGTCGTCGGGGCAAAAGTCGCCATTAAGTTCCTCGAAGATCTCGTTCACCATCCCTTCGAGCGCCTGCAGGTCAAAAATGGCGATACCCTAGATTTGGGCAACTCTCACGTACTCGAATTCGTCAATGCCCCCAACCTCCACTGGCCCGATACGATTTTCACCTACGATCGCCACACCCAGGTGATGTACACCTGCGATGCCTTCGGAATGCACTACTGTTCCGATCGCACCTACGACGATAACCTCAGCGAAATCGAGCCGGACTTCCGATTTTACTACGAATGTCTGATGGCCCCCAACGCCCGTTCCGTCCTCTCCGCGATGAAGCGGATGGACAAACTGGGGGAGATCGCCACCGTCGCCACCGGACACGGTCCCCTGCTGCGCCACAACGTCGGGGAACTTACCGGACGCTACCGGACTTGGAGTCAAAACCAAGCCAAAGGGGAAACCACCGTCGCCGTCTTCTACGTCGCCGACTACGGTTATAGCGATCGCCTTTCCCAAGCCATCGCCCGAGGTTTGACCAAAACCGGCGTTGCCGTCGAGATGATGGATCTCAAATCCGCCGATCCCCAGGAAGTCCACGAATTGGTCGGTCGCGCCGCCGGGATCGCCATCGGTACGCCACCGGCATCGGGTCCGGTGGCCACGGAAGTTCTCGATGCCCTAGGGACGGTGTTTGCCGCTGCCAAAAACAAGCAAGCCTTCGGGATTTTTGAAGCCTATGGCGGTAACGACGAACCCGTCGATCCCCTGACGACCAAACTGCGGGATTTGGGTCTGAAAGTGGGATTCAAACCGATTCGGATTGCCGACACTCCCAGCGAGCAAACCTACCAGCTTTGCGAAGAATCCGGCACGGATATGGGTCAACTCCTGACCCTCAAAGATGCCATCAAAAAAATGAAGTCCCTCGATAGCGACTTGGATAAAGCCCTCGGACGCATCAGCGGCGGACTCTATATTATTACTGCCAAAAAAGGCGACCTCACCAGCGGCATGTTGGCCTCGTGGATCGCCCAAGCCAGCTTCGAACCCCTCGGCTTTACCGTTGCGGTAGCCAAAGACCGGGCGATCGAATCCCTGATGCAAGTGGGCGATCGTTTCGTGCTCAATATCCTTGAAGAAGGCAACTATCAAGGCTTGATGAAGCACTTCCTGAAGCGATTTCCCCCCGGTGCCGATCGCTTTGAAGGGGTCAATACCCAACCCGCCCAGAACGGTTCGCCGATTCTCACCGATGCCTTAGCCTACCTCGAATGCACGGTCACCAGCCGCATGGAATGCTCGGACCACTGGATCGTCTACAGCAGCGTCGATACCGGCCGCGTCTCCAAATCCGATGCCATGACGGCCTCTCACCATCGGAAAGTCGGAAATCACTATTAATTAATGGAGTAGGGGTCTTAGCGTAGCCATGCGCGAAGCGCTATACGGCCGTTGACCCCTACCTTTATTTTCGCGGACAACACAATAACATCGCCTTGAAACCTCTTACCTTTCACTCAAAGTAATTGTCAATTGTCCATTGTCAATTGTCCATTATCAAACTCCTCTACCCATGCTAGAAACCGCCACCCCGCAGATTCCTACTCAACCGAGAGACGTACAGACCGTCGAAATTGCTGCCGATACCCTAGCGGTGCGATCGCGCAGTTGGGGACGGTTGCGCTTTGAAATCGAATACGCCTTGCAACGGGGAACCACCGCCAATTCCTACCTGATTCGAGGCAAAAAAACCGCCCTGTTCGATCCCCCCGGAGAGTCGTTTACCGAAAACTTTCTGACGCAGTTACAAGAGCGCATCGACGTCACCCAGCTCGATTACGTCATCCTCGGTCACGTCAACCCCAATCGGGCCGTCACCTTAGATGCCCTGTTAAAGCTCGCGCCCCAAATTACCTTCATTTGCTCCAACCCCGGCGCGATCGCCCTTCGCAACCTCCTCCCAGAACGCAATCTCGAGATTAAGGTGATGCGGGGGGAAGAAACCCTCAATTTAGGGGGCGGACATCGACTGCTCTTTACCCCCATCCCCACTCCCCGATGGCCCGACGGATTGGCCAGCTACGATCCGAAAACCCAAATCCTGTTTACCGATAAGTTTTTCGGCGCTCACGTTTGCGGCCATCAGGTGTTCGATGAAGGCTGGAGCGTATATAACGAAGATCGCCGCTACTATTTCGACTGTCTGATGGCCCCCCACGCCCGTCAGGTAGCGACGGTGCTCGATAAACTCGATAGCCTGCCCCCCGCGAAGTTCTACGCCCCAGGTCACGGGCCGCTGGTACGCTACGGTTTGACGGAACTCACGGAAAATTACCGCCTCTGGAGTCGGCAGCAAAATTCGCAGAAAATCTCCGTGGCGCTGATTTACGCTTCGGCATACGGTAATACGGCAACCGTGGGACAGGCGATCGCGAGCGGTCTCACCAAAGCCGGAATTGGGGTGGAATCCATTAACTGCGAAGTGGCCGAACCGGAGGAAATTCAAGCGGCGATCGAAAAATGTGCTGGATTTATCATCGGTTCCCCCACCCTCGGCGGCCACGCCCCCACCCAGATTCAAACGGCTTTGGGGATTATCCTCTCCAGTGCCGATAAGAGCAAGCCGGCCGGGGTGTTCGGCTCTTTCGGCTGGAGTGGGGAAGCCATCGACTTGTTGGAGACGAAGCTGCGAGATGGGGGCTACCAACTAGCCTTCGAGACGATTCGGGTGAAGTTCAAACCTACGGATGTGACCCTGAAAACCTGCGAAGAAATCGGCACGGACTTCGCCCAGTCCATTAAGCGATCGAAAAAATTCCGTCCCCCCGCCCAACCGGCCAGCAATACCGAGCAAGCCGTCGGGCGCATTGTCGGGTCTTTGTGCGTTTTGAGTGCCCAACAGGGAGGGGTTACCAGCGGGATGCTCGCCTCTTGGGTGTCTCAGGCAACCTTCAATCCGCCGGGTGTGACGGTGGCGGTGGCGAAAGAACGGGCGGTGGAATCGTTAACCCACGTCGGGGATACGTTTACCCTCAATATTCTCGCGGAAGGTCGCTCCCTGCGGAAGCACTTTATGAAGAAGTTTGCTCCCGGTGAAGACCGATTTGCCGGATTGGAGACGGAAGAGGGAGAAAACGGCTGTCCGATTCTTAAGGATGCCCTGGCGTACTTGGAATGTACGGTGAAAGATCGGATGGAATGCGGCGACCATTGGGTGGTATATGCGACGATCGATCGGGGGAATATGTTGCAAAAAGACGGACAAACGGCTCTCCACCATCGCAAGTCCGGGCGTAATTATTAGGTCGATCGGCGTTCAGCACGAGCGCGATCGGCCGTTAGCTTTCGAGCCAACGTGGCAGTACTGGCGTTAAGATAGTTTTGCGTGGGAGGGTCTGGATTTCGTTGCGATCGAGACCCTCCCACTTCTATCTTTCTTTTCCCGAGCAACATCGATGAGTGTCGAACGAATTTCCATCGAACTCACCAATCAATGCAGTAAGCAATGCCACTTTTGCTATAACCACAGTCATTCTGGCGGGAATACCACTTGGACTCCTGATGAGATTGTCACCTTCGTTCGCGATTGTGCCAGTTTGGGGACTCGGGCGGTTTCTTTAGGCGGGGGCGAACCTTTAGAGTACCCCGGATTATTTGAAGTTTTACAGCGATTGCAAGGGGTCTTGTTTCGTTCCGTCACCAGTAATGGATTGCACTTGCACGGCGAGAATTTAGAGCGGTTGGTGGCGGCACGTCCGGATAAAGTTCACCTCTCGATTCACTTCCCCCAACAGCCACAAGAAGTGATGCGAGTTATCGGGCCGGTGAAACAGTTGGAATTATTGGGAATTCACAGTGGCGTTAATTTATTGGTATCTGCGTCGAACCTCAAGTCTGTAACCCATGCAGCTCGACTACTGCGCTATTCGGGGATTGGAAACGATCGCATCGTCTATTTGCCCATGCGCGGAATCGATACGCCAACACCCGAGCAAATTTTCCGGGTTGCCGGGGAACAACCCTTTCAGTCGATGACCTGTTTGACGGCGTGCCAAAATAGCCCCCGTTTTTGTGCGATATCCTGGGACAAGCAGGTATCGTGGTGTTCCTATACTGTGGCTCGTCGCCCGTTAAAAGCGCTCACTGCCAACGCCCTAGAAATTGCCCTTCAAGATTTACCGTTGGTGTTCTGCGGCGAGAATTAGTCGATTTCAAGCAAATGAAGTGGAGGATTCCTCATGTCAGATTTTCCCGCCGCTCACAGTATGGATACAACTTGGTTTGCGGTTGATGCCGAAGGTCATATTGGTGTATTCGATTCAAGTGAAGGTGGTGCGGTTCCGGAATCGAATTCTCAGTTTATGAGAGAGTATTGGACGAAGAGACAAGACAATTTGTGTCTATACGAGCTGCACGATCTATTTTGGCAATGGTCGCAGGAAAATGAGAATCGAGTTATTGACCTTGAGATTCCATCCCATAAGATTCTCAACCAACTTAGAATCGATTTACCTAAGTCTAATTGCAGCCAAAAGACGACGAATAAAAAAAACTCTAAAATTCCACCAATATCACGATCGCCGTCGTGGATAGATGCAGGAGTAATCTCAAATCCCAATTCATATATTGACTGGGAAATGCTCTATGGTTGTTGGTTTTTGATTCTTTCGGGCGATGAAGCGAAGACGTTCGATATTTTGAAACATCACTGCTTGGGAAGTGCAGATTCTAGAGATTACATTCTCCATTTCTCCGGAGAACCTAATCTCATTTTTATAACCTATTGTCCCAAGACAACGATTCATGAACTTTTTTATCAAGGCTTGGTGCAATATGCTCATCCATCTAGTCCCTATCGTCGAGATTTCGCAACAACACTGGGACTATTTTCCTACCTACATGATTATTCCTACCCATTCCCATATGAGTGTGACGGTCAACCCATTCACCCCTTAAAACTCGATGATTTGCCAGAGAGGTTACAGGATATCTTGACTTGGACTTGGTTCGATGCCATTAAGTTTTCTGAAAGTCGCGAGATACAACCCATTGAACATATGAAATGCAAGACATGGGGGACAAGTAAGCGGTGGATAGATACTAAAGGTAACGAACGAGAAGGATATCCTCAGAATCGCTCTTAAATCTAAACTAAACTAAATTTGGAGAAAAGATTTATGTCAGATTTTCCCGCCGCTCACAGCGCGGATACAACCTGGTTTGCGGTCGATGCCGATGGTCATATTGGTGTATTCGATTCCGGTGAAGGTGGAGCTGTTCCAAAGCCTAATATTGAATTTCAGAGAGAGCTTTGGCACAAGGGATGGCCGGAACCATGTCTGTACGATTTGGACGAACTCTTTTGGGAATGGTCGCAAGAATACGAGAATCGGGTTATCTATCTTGAGATTCCCTCCCATAAGATTCTCGACAAACTCGGTTTATTGAAATTCGATCTGAGTACAACATCCACCCAGGATATTTCTCCCGATCTTCTAACTCCATTAATATCAATTCTGCGGATTGAGGAAGGAGAAACCTCAACTCCCGATTCAGACGACTCATGGATAGATTCCGAAGCTCCTTGGCTGTTGCTTCTTGCCGGTAATGAAGCACAAACGTACAATATTTTGAAATCTCATTGCTTGAGAAGTAAGGATTACGCAGACTACATCGTGCGCTTTTCTGGAGAACCCGCTCTCCTCTTTATTACCTATTGTCCGTACGGAACACTGCATACACTTTTTGAAAAAAACTTGGTAACTTGTGCGATTCCATTAGAAGGATATCGTTATAATTTAGCAACATGGCTAGGATTATTTTATTATTTTCACGATTGTCCAGATCCCATTCCATACGAGCGTGACAGTCAACCCATTCAGCCTTTAACACTGGATAATTTACCGAAGAAAATTAAAGATATTTTGACGATCACTCGTTTCGATCGAATTAAGTTTTCTGAAAGTCACGAGATACAACCCATCGAACATATGCAATGCGATACATGGGGAAGCTATGAATGGTGGATGGGTACTCAAGGTAACGAACGAGAAGAACATCCTCACGATTATCCATCTAACGCTCGTCCAACGAATACCTTATCTGACCCCGATGAGATCGAGTTTTAGAAGATCGGCTTCATCACTCAAAAAATTAAAGAACTTGAACGTTCGCCAAATTAAAAAATTTGATGAATTGTTTTATATCAGATTTAGTATGACTAGACCGATTCTAGAATTCCCAAATCGTCTCAATTTCATCGGGGAATGGTTAAAGCATCATCAACCAAATTCTTACTCGGCTTTACAACCGGGTTTGAGTCGATCGGAATTGGATGAGTTTTTAGATCCACTCCCCTTTTGCTTGCCGACTGAATTCTACGAATTGTATCAATGGCATGATGGCATGATGTCGCTAGATATAGGCTCGGATATTTACAATGGAAGTCCCGATCAACTCTTTCCCGGCTATACCTTTAACCCTATTCAAGATACGATCGATTTACGCGCAGACATTGCCGATGATGTAGGCGCTCTATTACTCGAAAAAATGAGAGAGGAAGATGGAATTTGGATAGAGCACTCGGGAATACTCAACAATTATTTTATTCCCATTTTTACATTGGATTGCAAAGAACATATTTGCCTTTTTGGCACGACATCTCAAAACGAATTTTCCCCTTTGTTGAGATTTTTTAGTGAAGGAGAGATCTACTTTGTATACGACGATCTAAACAGAGCAATCGAGACGATCGCATCTTGCTATCAAAATGGAGCGTACTATACTTTTGAGTATCCCGATGGAGAAAAAGAAGTTCGCTCTGATGAGAAGCGAGAAGAAGAAATTCGGATGTTTCTCAATCCCAAAGCTGCCAATTTAATCATCAATTAAAACCAGCTTGCGAATTTTATTGCGTCGTTTCTCTCGATAATCGGCTTCAACAGCAGCAAAGAAAATCCGCCAAGCAGAAATCGACAAGATCGCTGGAAACGCCGTTTTGAGACCCTCAACCATCTTCTTTTTTTGAATTGCGTCCCAACTCCAACGAAGCTGAAGATAAGCGCGAATGGCTTTGAGTTGAGGAGGATTTTTCGGTGGGTGAGTCTGGATAAACTGGTATAAGTTATCCAAGATTTTTAGATTAGTATCTTGTTGAGCGATCGGGGTGTTATTTTCAGCTTCGCTCTTTGTTTCCTGGCGACGAAACCTTAAAACCGCATGCTGACCGACCCTTTCGATTATATTGCGAACTCTTGATGTTTTTTCACCAGAATGAAAGTCGGCTAGCGTTGTTGAATTTTCGAGAACGTCAGGGGATTGAGATAATAGCTCGTTGGCATACTCACAAAACAATTTTTCTTTCGCAAACCAAGGTGGATGGCGAAACAAAATAGCTTTGACTAAAAGTTTCCAAGCCGGAAGAGAAAAGATAGCTGGAAATGCCGTTTGTAGGGTTGCCCAAAGCTGACCTTGCTTGAGTGAGACAAAACTCCAATGTAATTTTAAATAATCTCGAACGTCTTTGATTTCCGGTCGATCGTCGTGATACTTTTGATTAACGAGGGTGTGGATTTTTTGCTTCATCAAAATATTGGTATCCATCCGCTTTTGCACGGAAAAGCGATGGTTGTAAGCCCCCGGCCAAATCGTGCGATAGGCCAAACATTGATTGAGAAAGACCGCATCTCCGAACTGGGCGATTTTTATCCACGAATCGATATCGTCGCAGTTACCATCGAACCGAGAATCCCAACCCCCCGCTTGCCAAAATATATCCCGGCGAAAGGCCACCTGAACCGGCGTTCCAAAAGGCACCATTTCCAGCAACATTCCGTAGTGAATATCTTCTTGGGGAATGTAGAACGCTTTCCCCGGACCGGTTTTAGCCGTGCGGCTGAGTTCAACTTCCTCGGCATCCACTTGTGCGGCTTGACACGAACAAATCACCGCTTGAGGCCGCAACGAGATCGCCTGGGTCATTTCTTCAATGCAGTTCGCCGCGAGATAATCGTCGTCGTCGAGGGGTTTAACCCAGTCTCCTCGTGCCACCTTAACCCCGGCATTCATCGTCAGAGAATGACCCTGATTTGAGGCATTGCAATGATACACCAGGCGATCGTCCCCTTGCTGGTGCAGCGTATCTCGCAGGTGGGTCACGTATTCCCGCGTGCCATCTGTGGAACAATCGTCTGCAACCACCACTTCACAGGCAACGCTTTGTGAGAGTGCCGAATCAATTGCCCGCTTTAAAAGGTCTAAACGGTTATAGGTTGTAATGACAACACTGAAGTTCATGCACCTGGGAGATTTGCCAAGACCGTTTTCAAATCTAGTTAGATTTGGATGCAAAACCATAACCGATGGATGCCCCTCATTGTATCCTCTGTTCGATGATACATTCTAGAAGCATTTTCGACCTTCGCAACAACGAACTGGAGATGCAGATTTTGGCCCGCATCCCACTTCGAGTCAAATTTTACACAGGGGATGGCGCGAAACACTCCGAGGTAAAACTCCCATGCAATCCGTAGGGAACGTGATGCTTCAGGTGCAGGCGCGCGACGGGTTCGGCTTCGATATTGTTTGCATCCAAAATAACAACATCCGATCGATCTTTGGCCGCATCGTACACCATTATTAGTACCCAACCGTCATCTTCGGCAGTTCCACCAGGACGAGGTACAAATAGAGGTTCGCTGCCGAAACCGCGGGGGGCAAAACTAGATAACTGCCGTTCCCCGGTCTGTAAATCCAGCTTCAGTACCCCTTGTAAGGGTGCGTTCCCCGTTTCTTGATGGGCGGCCCCAATATAGACGTATCGATAGTTTCGACCGACGTTTTGGGGATGCAAGCTGGGAAACTCGCAACAGCGAGATTCAAGTACCCGATGTTGGACGGTTTGGGTATCGAGAGACAGTTCTAAGCGCCACAACTGCCCGGCCGGGACGGTATCGAAGTCCAACTCGCGAAAATCCGCATCGGGTTCAACGGTGGGGAAGGAGTCGTAGGCGATCGAATCTACAATAATTTTGTCTCCATCCTCCCAGGCGTTGGCATGGTGGAAGACGAAGGAGGAAGGCGCTTCGAGAATCCGAACCTCTCGGTTATTCCCAAACCGCGGAATCAGGATAACTTTCGTCGTCCCCGTCGGATCGAAAGCCACGCACTCGGCAGCCCCCCGCAATCCGAAGACGAAGGGCAAGGGGTTGAAGCGGACGGGATTTTGAAAGAAAATGCAGTAGTTGGGGGTAATTGCCATATCGTGGATAAAGGCAAAACCGGGTATGGCGTGGCTATGCTGCCGTAACAGCTTTCCGGCCGGATCGAATTCGTAAATGGTGATGGTACTCGAAATTCCGGCTTTGAGGGCAAAATTCACCAAACAGGGGGCGCCCCCATCCATTTCGCAGTGAGGATCGATGCGGGGATGGGCGGAAAAGCCATCTCCCGGTTTCAACAGTCCGTCGAGATCGTCTTTACCAAGGGTTTCGAGGGTGGCGGGGTCGAGACGGTGGGGCTCGGCAGCTTCCCAAAGGGCAAGCAACTTTTTCCCCCAATAAATGACATTGGTATTGGCAATATTTTTGAGTTTTACATCGAAGGCATTTGCCCAAAATCCACCGGGTTTATTCGTGCCGAAAACACCGCGATACAACATCTTATTGGCTTGCCGTTCGGCGACGTAGCCTTCGGTGCGAACGAAGCGATTTTTGAAATAGGCTCGACTGTTTTGAAAGGCGATAGAACAGACCATTCCATCGCCATCAAATGGGTGATGAACGGGTTCGCCACCGATATCGAGTAAACCGGGTCCGTTGCGAAAGAGAGTTCCTTCTAATTCCGGGGGAATTTCTCCTTCGATATCCTCGATCGAGTATTCATATTCATTGGGCTGGGAACGATAACCGCCCTGCCAGTCTTGGCGATCGTAAGGTTTTCCATCTGTAGCGAAAGTGCGATCGGCAGTGGGCTGCAAGGATTTTTGAATGGGCATTTTGGAGTCGATCGATTAATTCGTTATAGATTGATATTTTGTCTTCAAAGTAACGGATAATTTTGCCGTTATTTGAATTATAAATCGATCGGGTCTCTCTTCCGCAAAAAAATTCCCCAGTATCCCACTGGGGGTTGAAATTTTCTATGTTTGAGTATGAGGTCTAAGGTCTCATTTATTTTTGAGTAAATGCTTGACGAGATTATCTTTGACCATCATCTGGCGTAATACTTCTAATAAGCAATCCTGTGCTTCTTCTTGGCTTAGATTTTTCACTTGTGTTTGTAAAATCTGTAGCCGGAATTGCTGTTCCATACTGAGTTGAGCTGGCATATTCATATAAATCGCTCCTTACATATAGTCGCAATGGCTTCCAATACCTCATCCAATCCCCGATTGAAGTGCGTACGGAAGAGCTTGTTAATTAATATAACGCTTGAAGGGTAGCTTGTCTACATTGTCAAGCTAATCCTAATTAAAGCAACAATATTTTACACAAAAGCAGATGAATTTCGTTACAGGGGTGACATTTCCGACCCCGGAGAAATGCTAAGAGTCATAGCTGGCAAGCCGTAGAGCTGTCCAGAAAGGGTGAGGAGTCTCGCGCGACTGCTGAATGCTTCGACTTTCTACAAGCGCTGCACCATCATCGACGCAAAAAAAGCGGATGGTACCGCAAAAATACCACCCGCAATCGACCGAACGTTTGTCAATCTAGAAGCTCATCTGGATTCAACTGACATTCAACTTACACATCGTAGAGGACGCCAACAGCCCCGGCCGCATTCAGGTTATCGATCTGTTTGCCCGGAATGCCCACTAACAAGTCGGCACGGCCGTCACCGTTGAAGTCGCCCCCAGCCACACTCCAGCCGAAGCGATCGCGAGATTCAGGGGGTTCGCCGGTGATGTCGAGGTTATCTTGGGAGACAAAGCGATCGCCCAATCCCGTGAGGCGATTTTGAGAACCGTTGAGGATATTCACCCCACCCACATCGATACTGTTGACACCAACCCCGAGGTCTTCGCCGGGAACGCCCACACCCAGGTCATCGATGCCGTCACCGTTGAAGTCCGCCGCCGTCAGGCTAGTGCCGAAGCGATCGCCTAGGAAGCCGAACTCGCTATTTTCGCCCCCTTGAGCAACCCCTTGCACCCCAAAGCTATCTTGATGCCAGAACTGGTCTCCCGTCGCACTCAGGCGATTGGCCGAACCGTAGATGACGTTCACCGCACCGGCATTGGAGACATTCTCGATATCCTCTTGGGGAACCCCAGCGGCCAAGTCATCGATGCCGTCGCCGTTGAAATCGCCAGCGGTCAAACTCGCGGCAAATCGATCGCCCGTTTCCGCCTCATCGAGAATCCCCGGTCGGTTTTGGTGCCAGGTTTGATGGCCGTTTGCCGTCAAGCGGTTGGCCGAACCGTAAATCACCACCGCAGCTCCGGCATCCTCAATATTGCCGACGGATTCCCCAGGACTGCCGACAGCCAAATCGTCCCGACCATCGCCGTCAAAGTCCCCGGCCGTCAGCGCACCGCCAAATCGATCGCCCGCTTCCGCAACGGGACCGAGAACCGGACTCAGTTGTGCTTGGCCGCTATCTTGGTGCCAAATCTGGTCGCCGATGGAGGTCAGACCGTTGGCGGAACCGTAAATCACGTTCACTGCCCCCGCATCGACGATATCGAAGACATCTTCACCGGGAACACCCACGGCTAAGTCCACAAATCCGTCACCGTTGAAGTCACCGGCGGTGAGGGTTTCGCCAAAATTATCTCCGGCTTCGGCACCAAAACCGGAACTAATCCCCGGACTATTTTGCGTCCAGAACTGACTGCCGGTGGCGTTCAAACCGTTGGCGGAACCGTAGATGACGTTCACCATCCCCGCATCCACCACATCGATCGCATTTTCATCGGGAGAACCCACGGCCAAGTCCATAAATCCGTCGCCGTTGAAGTCGGCCGCCACCAAACTCGAACCGAAACCATCACCGGATTCTGCACCCAAACCAGAGTTCAAACCCGCACTGTTCTGCGTCCAAACTTGGTCGTTGAGGGGCGGGCCGTTGGGATCTAAACCGAGACCGGAACCGTAGATGATATTCACCGCACCGGCATTATTAATAGAACCCACATCTTCGCCGGGAACGCCGATGGCCGCGTCGTCGTAGCCGTCACCATTGAAGTCACCGGTTGCTACCACTTCTCCCATGCGATCGGCCGCTTCAGAACCGAATTTCACCCCAGGGGAGTCTTGGGACAAGAGCTGGTCGTCAGGGAGAGGCAGAATAATTTCAAAGTCGCCGGGAAGCACCACGGGGGGAACGACGGGAACGCCAATGATGGGGTCGGGATCGAGTTCGGGGCGCACGTCCACAGTATCCGGTTCGCGGAACGGGGGGGACATTTCGATCGGGCGTTCGCCGAGGATGATGCCATCGAGAGCGACGGTTTCTAGGGTCGGTTCGACAGTCGGTTCGAGACCGCCTCCGGAGGCGACACCCACCAAGGTATTACTCGCATCGGGCCCCATGAGGTCGCTGGCGAGTGCACCGACCATCGGATCTTCTTCTAAGCTGCCGATTTGACCGAGGGGACGAGTGTTGGGGAGATTTCCAAAACCAAGAGTTTCCATGATAATTTGTCCGATTTTTGTTGGATTAAAGAATTGTGTGAATCGTCAAGTTCGTGGCGTTCGAGTAAAAATTGGGGGCTGTCGGGGCGCAACCATTGGGGCGATTCATTCTGAGTCACGCGAAACCTGACATTTCCCAAAGCTTGTGCGCTATCCGGCTATGGCGCGCGCTAACGCCCTCTTCGATGGGGGAAATTGAGCGTAGGATGTTTGCCGGCATACTGTCGCTCCCCCCTGTGGCCCTAAACAATGGTTGTTAGAGGTCCGCCTTCGTTCAGGGTGAGGGTATTGGGATCGACACCATCAACAATTCCCACCAGTTCCCGCGCTTGGAAGAAGTTACCGCTGGTATCGACCCACAGACCTTGGTCGATGAAAATGCGCGTGCTGGTGCTGCCATCCACCATGAAGGATTCGAGGATGTAGTTTTCGTTGCCTTTGAGTTGGATCGTGTCTTGACCGACAATAAAGTCCGTGATGCGCGCGAAATCTGCTTCGCCGGAATTGCCGACTTCGATAACACCATCGTCGTAAAACGCTTTGCCGATACGCCCTAAAATAAATTTGTCGTTCCCGTCACCACCGGTGAGAATATCAAACTCACCTCGTCCGGGTTCGGCATCATCGTTATCGACACCGATTAGTACGTCGTTACCGTTCCCGCCCAGCAACTGGTCGTTCTGTGCGCCCCCATAGAGGCGATCGTTGTTATCGCCGCCATCGATAAAGTCGCGACCGTCGCCACCGTAAAGATCGTCGTTACCATTTTCACCAAAGATAATGTCGTTACCGCGCTCTCCATGAATTACATCGCGATCGCCACCGCCATACATCGAGTCGCTGCCAGAACCGCCATAGATTAAGTCGGAACCAGAGTTGCCAAAAATCAAGTCATTTCCACGACTCCCGTACATCGAGTCATTTCCACTACCTCCAATTAGAATGTCGTTGTCTAATCCACCATTAAGATAGTCGTTACCCAATCCACCATCTAAAAAATCTTCATCGCGACCTCCATACAGGCGATCGTTTCCCGGATCCCCCCAGAGAGAATCGTTTCCAGCTTCACCAAATAAAACGTCGTCACCGGCAAGAACTAGAGGGAAAACTGGGAAAAAAGGAGGTTTGCGATCGCCGTACATGACATCGTTGCCATTGCCACCGCGTAACGTATCGTTGCGGTCTAAACCGTATATCCCATCTGCAAAGGGACTGCCATTTAAGGTTTCAGATGCCGGCGTACCAGGAATGAATGCCATAACTCAAGAACTCCATCTATGGTGTTTGGGAGGATGAATTTCCTCCTGTGGCGTTTATAGGTTGGAGCGATGGAAAACTTATGCACTTTTGTTCTGGAAAGAAAATGCAACGGCAGAAAATTCGGGTCGATCGTCTTCTCAAAACCCCAACGGTCAAGGGTTATCGCTATATTCAGAGTTGTTATGGACGGTGTTGAGTCGCTCTCGGGAGCAATGCTAGCTTTGAGGGGAAACGGGCGCAGGATGCTGGTGACGCTCAGACTGTCCTCACCTAAATGAATGTCGCGATAGAACGATTGCGAGGTTTGCAGCATCAACCCGCTACAAACCCCATAATCGTTCTATCGATTCCGAAGAATTAGAAACATCTCGTGCAGTGCGCTAGAAAGAACTAACCGGTCTTCAATCTCTGAAAGCTATGTAGACTCGGCATTTTTAATTCCGTGTCGCAGCACTAAACCGATCGCTCTGACCATTCTAATTCTTCATCCGCAATTCGGCGACGATGTTTGCTCGGTTGACAGCCGTCACGATTTTCTTTCACGATCCGATTGTAGGTGCGGTAGGGAATGTAAGCTAAAGGATTATCCCCTCCAAAGCGCAACATCAAAGTACAAGCCCATGAATATTTCCCGGCCATAATCGCTTCAACAAGGTGTTCGTATTGCTCGGATGTCAAAATTTTTTCAATCTTTCTGTTGAAAGAATAAGTTCGATTTCTCGTATTCATCATATTCTAGTCCGATAGGAGTTTACCTAGAGTTTTATTTTCTACGAATCGTTGAAAACTCTAGTTTGGGTCGATCGTTCTTTATTTTTTGAAAGTCAACTAAGCGGCTATATCCTTGAACTCATGTAGCTCTAAAGAGAAGATGCATGAAGAAGGATTACTCACCTAAATTGAGTGAGATTTTTAAGCGAAAACTTAGCTCAACGGGCAAGGGAAAAAAGCTACTGATTGGATGGGTTGCCCGATCGATTTTTAAAGTAATTTGAGTGCAGCCTACCGTCGATATTGAATGAATTTGATAACTTTTATCAAATTTGGGATCGCATTCAATTTTGAGTCACATACAAACTTAATTTTACCTTTCCAGATAATGCTTTCTCGAAGTTAAAGAATGATTTCCAGATAAAAAATTAATAAATACAGCATTCTTTATAAGAAGAAAAAGCGATATTTATCGATCGAAAAGTATGGGTCGTTGTTTAGTTACAAGACTTTTAAAAATGACTAGACTTATACTTGCAAACCTTATTTATCAAAAAATGATGATATAAACATAACTAAATATATAACAAAAAAAATCTCTGGTGCCGTTTATTCATGAATCTTAAATTTTAGGCATATTGCCAGAATGCAGAAAGTATTGAGAAAACAAATACTTCAATACAAATAATAAATTCGGCATTTATATGCTTAAGCTTTAGATTGACTCTCGATTTATCAATCATGATATCAAATTAGATAGGGATAAAAACCTGAATTTATTCGAGACACTTTAAGATCGATCGTTTTTCTCCTTTAATTACTAAATGCGTATATAAAAATTTAATGAATTACCGATCCGACATAAAATTGACCGGAAAAAAGTGAAAAGCTGTCGATATCGTATCTTTAGGCCCACTCCGTTGGTGATGACTGGGGTCGCGAACCAGTCATAAATGCAATCGCTCGATCGGCTGGATGCGGATGGCTGACCGCACGAATGCTTACATTTTATTGACCCTGAAATTTCCAGAGATCGCCTGGTGAAACTCCAGAGATTTCCTGCAACGACATCCACTCATAAGGGCACTAAGCTAGTTCTAGATGAGGCGTTGAGGGCATCCAATAAAGTGCTGTTACGCCATTCTGCTACTGATGAGGTGTCGCCATGAAATACAATTTGAGTCCGCTCAGCTCTTCCCCAAATCTGACCCAGAAGGGTTCGCATCCTTGGACGGGACTCGAAATGCCATGGCAGTGGTCTAGGTTGGGTACTCAAAGTGTAACGTCTGGGATATCTCATCTCTATTCCCATGAATTGCTAGCCCGATACGATCTTGGAGACCGTGACTTCAGCCAACTCAATCTCAGGGACCAATATTTAGGTTGGGAAGATTTGACGGAAATTAATTTAAGCCAAGCCACTCTCGATCTTGCCATCCTCGAGGGAACGAACTTGATGGGAGCAAACTTAGAAAAAGCAAATCTGCATCAAGTGGACTTTACGGCAGCAAACCTGCAAGGGGCGAACTTGACGGAGGCAGATTTACATCAAGCGGATTTGCGCGGCACGGATTTAAGAGACACTCAATTTATGGACGCAGACTTAACAGGAGCCAATCTGACCGGTGCGGATTTGCGAGGAGCCAATCTCACTGGTGCGGATTTGCGGGATGCCAGTCTCACCGGTGCGGATTTGAGCGGAGCCAACTTGATGGAGGTGGACTGGACGGGAGCGGATTTAACTGGAGCGGATTTAACCGGGGCGATACTGCCTGAGGGTCAAGTTCGTCAGGCGATCGAAGATGCATCCCGTGGATGGTTAGGATAAGTCGAGTGTTTCTATTTTGGGGAAGTCGGATATATCCGAAGCGTCTTGGGAGGGCGATCGATCTTCCGATGAAATTTCGCGAGCCAGTAACACTCCCAGTAGCAAAATCGCTATGGTCAGACCTCCCCACCACAACCAACGCTCCCATTCCGGACTCGAAGATGTGGTGGGTTTTGGATGGGGAAGCGGGGTCTGAGTGGGAATGGGTTGGGATTCAGTGTTGGGATTTTCCGGCTCGGATGTGGTGGTACCAACGCCGGGAAAGAGAGGTTGATGGAGCAATTCTTCCCGGCGAACGACTGTAACGGGGTCTTGTTGAGGTCGCCAGTGATGGTCGCACAATTGGGGGAGACGATCGCGCAGATAGCGATCTAAGCTCTCTAGAGTGGAGGATTTTCGATCGTGCAGGACTTCGACGAGGGCTGTGGTGAATAAGCCGCCATCGAGGGCACTGGTTTCGTGGGAAAATTGACCGGGCTGACATGATAGCACGATCGCCAAATTGAGTTTGTGGGCGAGTTCGAGGGTTTCGCTACCAATGCCCGCACCGGCGTACTTCCCGGTGGGACGACTAATATCGAGAAATACCCGCACGTTTTGAGTGGGAGCTTGCCCGAGGCGATGGAGGAAAGATTCGACGGAAATGCCGGTTTCTGAAATGTCTTCGGGATTGCCCTCGATGGGGATTAAATAGTCTTTGCCGAGATAGTTCGCGCCATAACCACAAAAAAAGCACCAGAGGATATCCTCGGGTTGCAGGGGGAGGGTACAAATTTGGGCGATCGCTATCTCAATATTCTCTAAACTGGGATAGGTGGAGTGCCCCGCTCGTTTGGGGGAGGTTTGAGTTAGCAGCCACGTTCGGGATTTGGGAATCTTGGCAATGGTGCTGACGCATTTTTGAAAAGCACCGGCATCTGCTTGGGCGTACCGCAGAGGTTGCCAGCGATCGTAGCCATCGATTCCAATCGCGATACAAGCATGCTCGACCATGTTCGGCGTCCCATTTAATTCGTTGGGCTGAGTTTTCCCATTTCAATACTCCAACACCTCTGATGCTGCTAATACCGATTTGCCCTCAAATATCGCAGTTGCCATATCGGGCGCAGATACAAGTGAGCGCGAGGGGGGAGGCAAGGGGAAAGACCGCGGGTCATTAAACGATTATCCTCGTTATCCTAGCCACCCCGAGCGTTACGACAAGAGCAAGAAGGGCGTGTCGGGGAAGGCGGAGACGGTAGAGACTTGCCTCCAACATCAACTCCCCCGCCAAAGATTGCCCGCATTCGATGCACCATCTGATGTTAGATCGCTCCTGCAATCCTAGCAGGGTCTTGTCCGCGAGCGACCCTCGAACGGCATTCTCATGGTGACGATCGGACTTAACCCCGTCGGAGAAAATTGGTCAACTCTCGATTCACCGTTTGGGGTACTTCTTGTTGAATCCAATGACCGCACTGAGGTACGATCCGCAGTTTAAAGGGTGCGGCAATTAATTTATCGAGTCCCTCAGTGAGTTTTTTGCTCAGGAGGGTATCTTCTTCTCCCCACAAAACGAGGGTGGGAACTGTAATGCGATCGGGGGTTTTCCAACCCTCGAACAACCAGTTTCCAGGGGAGAGGAACTGACGGTAGTAGTTTAGAATCGCGGAGAGAACGCCGGGTTTTTCCAGAGCAGCTTGATACATTTGAGTATCTTCCGAGCTAAAAGCTCCCTTGCGCACGGCTTGTTCCCGAAACAGGTTTTTGACAAAATCCTTGAGGTTGTTTTGGATGAGCCATTCGGGAAGACCGGGAACTTGGCACGCAAAAAGGTACCAACTGCGGCGCTGTTGGTCGAGATTGCTCGAAAGTTCTTGCAAAAATCGCCGGGGGTGGGGTGCGTTGAGAATGGCGAGGCGATCGAGCAGAGGGGGGAATTTTTGGGCGAAATGCCAGGCGATCGCTCCACCCCAATCGTGACCCACAATATGGGCTTTTTGGTAACCGAGGGCTTCGATGAGACCCCGGATATCGGCGCTGAGGGTATCGAGATCGTAGCCGCTGGTGGGTTTGTCGGAATCGTTGTACCCTCGAAGGTCGGGAACGACCACTTTAAAGTGGCGAGCCAGAGCGGGAATTTGGTAGCGCCAAGAGTACCAAAATTCAGGGAATCCGTGCAACAGAAGCACCAATTCCCCTTCTCCTTTCGTTACGCAGTGCAGGCGAATGCGATTTGTGTTGACAAAACTATGCTGCCATGCAGCTTCCGATTGAGTCATTAGCAATGGGTTCGATTTAGATGTTAAGTGGCGTACTCATCGGGTATCTAAGCCATTGAATCTACAGGGACGAGCTGAGAGCAGGATGATAGTCGGATGGTTTAATTTTGTACTTGACTAAATCCGCGAGTTCTTGCAACTGACCGATGGCTTCAGCACCCTCGAGCTTCATTAATTCTCGGTCGTCGCGCATCTCCGTCCAGGTGATGCCGTAGTCGGAAACTAAAAACCGAATGAGGTGGTTGTTTGCCAAGCTCACCATAAAAGAGGCACTATTTTTCTGACCCCCACAGGTGTAGCACGATGCTAGATACCCTCTCTGTTCTAGCACGATCGCAAGGGCTTGCAGGTTCGTCACCAGGTCTTGGACGAACTGGCGGTGTTGTTCTGCGAGTCGGACAAACATGGTTTCCTCCTAACACACCTTCAGGTATTCTATGACAATTTTACCTTTTTTTAACAATTTTCTGTTAAAGTCCTGGTTGCAACGGAACTGAGAGTGCCACCCAAACTCTCAAGGATTGAGCTCTTAACATCTACTTCCTACCATAGCGAATTTTGAACTCAGGCAAAGTATCGAGAATGACACTTAATCTTGCGATGTTTTGCGCTCGAGAGATGGCAATCGAACGAGGTAAAATACTTAAACTCGTTATCGTTCAACTCTCAAACCAAGAGGTAGATGGAGATCGAGAGCAAGAGTCGTCGATAAAATCGATTTAAGAGGTAAGACGAACAGCCCAATTGTTTCGTTCCTGCATTCCCGATTGATAACAAGAAGTTTAAGAATAAAATTCAATAGATTTACAATTTATATATTTCGAATCCAAAGTATTTCGTGTTATTTCTTCAGGTTTTGTTGTGATTATTATCAATTAAGAGCCACGATCGTTTGAAAATTTAGCTCTTCGATCCGGGCAAGATCGTTCAAGCGCGCGCCCCAACAGTTTTAAACTCTGGCGTCACACTCAAGGCAATCGAAACCCGTGGGAGCATTTAGTTAGCCGACCACCACCCAAAAGATGGACCGATGAAAATAACGGTGACCCAGATTGCGGCAAGTGCGGCAATCCCTACCCAGGCTCCCCGGGTTGTCCATTTGACAAATGAGTCAGCTTGTTTTTTCGTAATCGGCAACCAGGGCAGTATATTTTTCTCTTGACCGTACTTTTCGCCGAGTGCTGCTTTGCGACGTTTGGATTCACCCATAATCCCCACCTAATTCGCTGAATTTTTTTATCATATCGCAGTTGTTTGCCGATGCCGCAATTCGATCGCGCCCGACCCATGTCAGTCCAGACCGATCGCCATGAAACCTGGTATCCTAAAGGCTGAAATATCGCCATCTCTAGGCATCAATGTTGACTCGCATTTCCGGGCGATCTTATTTAATCGTTGCCATTCTCATTTTTGCGACGGCTGCTTCTGCTATCCGGAAATTGACGGAAATCGGAGCGCAACACTTAGTAGACGGACGAAATCCGATTTCATTTTGTAACATTCTCTGTGTCGGAAATTTCTGCGCGCTTCTAATTTTAATTCCGCTCTATTATCGCGATTGGAATTCCCACAATCTAAGAGCCCTCACGAAAAGCGACTGGATTAGCCTCGGTAGCGTTGCCCTTTTAGAAGGGGCTTTAGCACCCGCCCTGAGTTTTTTAGCGCTCTCGATGACCCTCGTGAATAACGTAATTCTCATCGGTCGAATTGAGCCGCCCTTAGTACTGGCCCTGTCCGCCATTTTATTCAGAGAGCGTATTAATCGTTGGGTCGTGGGGGGCGCAATTTTCTCCTTTTTGGGCGTGATTCTAACCATTTTTCTACAACCCCCATCCAGGGAATCGATCGAGATGGTAAACCAGCTGCAAATCGGGAAAGGAGAGTTATACGCCGCCCTGGGGGCTATGGCTTTAGCCGCCTCAATTCTCACGAGCAAAGCAAAGCTTAAAAGAATTCCTTTGGGAATTTTTAGTGTGTTTAGAACGGCAGTCGGCACTGTAATCTTTTTCATCCTGGCAAGCTATCTATTCGGGCTCGAGCACTTCATGGATGCTTTGAATCCTGTCGTGTGGAAGTGGATGCTTTTTTATGGAGTTGTTATTGTTGTTGGCGGGCAACTGTGTTGGTTTATGGGATTGAAACAATCGAGCGCATCCGAAGTCTCTTTAGCCAGTTCTTTTAGTCCGATCGCAGGTGTTTTAGCCGCGTATCTGATATTGGGCGAAGTGCCGAATTTTGCCCAATATGCTGGGGGTAGTATTATTATCGTGGGGATAATTCTCAATCAGATTGGAACGATGAAGCAACGCGATCGACAAATGACTCCCCCAGAACCCACGAATCCAATTCAAATGGATGCCAAAGCTGGATTTAAAGGAATTTGATAATGAGCGACCCATCGAGCAAAATTGATGAAACCCAGCCTTTGATTTCAGTTCAGATTGCAGTTTTAACGGTATCCGATACCCGGACTCTGAAGAACGATCGCTCCGGTCAAACTTTAGTCGATCGGATCCTAGAAGCCGGTCACTGCGTTGTTGCCCGCGCGATCGTCCCCGATGACAAAACCGCCATTATTCACCAACTCAAAGATTGGATTGCCGATACGAACGTTGATGTTGTTATCTCCACTGGCGGTACGGGGATTACCGGACGAGACGTGACCCCAGAAGCACTTTCGACCCTCTACGATAAAGAAATTCCCGGTTTTGGCGAACTCTTTCGCAGCATCAGCTACGGCAAAATCGGTACGTCAGCCCTGCAATCTCGGGCAACAGCGGGGGTCGCTAGTGGTACGTATCTATTTGCCCTACCGGGATCTACGGGGGCCTGCCGGGACGGCTGGGACGAAATTATTCGCTGGCAACTCGACAGCCGCTACCGACCGTGTAATCTGGTGGCGTTGATGCCCCGTTTGCAAGAGAGGTAACTTGGGGAACCCACGACAGGGAAATGCGGGGAGAAGGAGACGCGCAGAGGGTTTTTCATCGGTATTTGTCGCCGATGTGCTACGAATCTGCTAATATTTTGAATGCAGTACGTTAAGCGTTGGAGTGTAAGATTATGGGTCGTGGTGGTAAACGTCCGGGCGCAGGACGACCCAGGGGCAGCGGGAAATACGGAGAACCCACCAAAGCCGTGCGTTTGCCCATCAGTTTAGTGACTCAGGTGAGCAAAATTTTAGACAACTGGCCCAGTCAAGGTCGCCTCGCCAGTACCGATCTTCAGATTCAACGTCTGTGCGCGCCCGAAACCACTCCAACAGCCACGCTACCTCTCTATTTAGAAGCCGTAGCCGCTGGATACCCAACTCCCGCCACAGACTATGTCGATGGCGAGTTAGATCTCAACCAACATCTAACGCAGCATCCCGAAGATACCTTCTGCGTGCGGGTCAATGGAGATTCGATGATCGATGCGGGGATTCATCCCAACGATCTGTTAATTGTCGATCGGGCCATCGAACCGAAACACGGTAGTGTGGTGATTGCCGTAGTCGATGGAGAAGTGACGGTTAAACGGATGCATCAAGAGGACGAACGACTCTTGTTGCTTCCCGAAAACGATCGCTACCAACCTCTAGAAATCACCGAAGAAACGACCTTTCATATTTGGGGTGTGGTTACCAACGTCATCCATGCCTTATAACTTCGAGTCGGAACCCCATCCCCCCCGATACGGTCTGGCACTCCATACCACGACCCCAGAACTCGGTCTGGCGATCGATAATTTTGCCGGGGATTTTCGCGTTGCCACCTGGAGTTTAGGGCGATCGCTCTCCACCCACTTACACTCCTATCTCGCCGAATTTCTCGCACCGCAAACTTGGAGGGATATTGCCTTCATTGCCGTTGCCAAAGGACCGGGTAGCTTTACCGGGACGCGCATCGGGGTGGTAACGGCACGGACTCTCGCCGCTGAATTAGACGTTCCCCTATTTCCTATCTCCACCCTCGCCGCTCTCGCGGATTCATTTCCTCGACAGGATTTCCCCCCAGAGGTGGATGTTGCCGTGCAAATGCCTGCTGCCCGAGAGCAACTGTTTACCGGGATCTATCAAGTCTGTGCGCAAGGGAATTCCGTGATGGCATTGCGACCAGACACCGTACGAACCCCCCAAGCCTGGGAGGAGGTATTAGAGGGTTGGACGCGGGACTATCGCCAGATGCGATCGACTCCAGAATTGGGCACCACGGTAACGAACGTTCTGGCTTTAGCCTACGGGGAATGGCAGCAAGGAAAGCGATCGCATTGGTCCGAGGCGGTACCGTTTTACGGTCAGCAACCGGTTTGAGGGGAGACAAGGAGACAAGGGGACAAGGGAGATGAATTTTCCCCAAACCCCAAACCCTACACCCCAAACCCTACACCCCACACCCCACACCCCACACCCAATACTCCTACCAAGGGCTGCCAACCATCGTAAAACCCGACCAAAAATAAGGATGGGAGAAATCGCGATCGTCCCAATCGCCAGTTTCCGGTGGCAGAGGAATGCGCATCCCGTTGCCAATGAGGTGTCCGTCGCGCACCATCACTTCCCCCCGCGCCAGAGCGAGTTGTGCCTGTCGCAGTGCCTCCGCTTTGATGGGTGATTCTTGGAGGCGATCGTAAAACTGACTCATCATCGCTAAGGTTCCCGTATCTCCAACCAACCACAAACTTGCCAGGACGGACTTGACCCCAGCGCGCACGGCGAGTCCGGCAAACCCCAACTCCGCCTCGCGATTTCCCACAGCGGTTTCGCAAGCACTGAGTACCAGGAGTTCGACGATGGGTGGTGCGTACCATTCCACCAACCGCATCGCATCTAAAGATAAACGAGCGTCCCAGAGTTCGATGTAGGCGCGGTCGTGGTTTTGGGTATCGAAATTGGCATGGGTTGCCAGATGAATGATGTCAAAGGGTTGTTGCTGGCGTTGCTCGATTAAGTTATCGAGGGTAAATTCTTCATTGAGAAAGGCTTGCCCCGCACCAGAGCGCTCGAGAAACGGTCTCTGGCTCTCCTGTAGGGCTTGGGTGCTATCGGGCAGGGGTGAGGGACTGCCCGCCACCAGAGCCAGTTCTAGGGGGACTGCCGGCAGGGATGAGTTACCCGATTGGGGAAACTCCGAAGCCCCCATCGCCAAAACTTGCATCTTATCCAAACGCCGGTAGCGAGTATCGGTCAAGCTGAGGCTGGGAATCGAACCGAGGCTGTAGCGTTCGATTAAAAACTGCTCGCCGTCGTGTAAAGCCGCCAGTGGCAGCTGCTGCAAACCCGCATCCATCGCAAAAATCAGGGTATCGATATCGAGGGCTTCAAGATGTTCGTCGAGGGGTTGAATCAACCATCGATAGAGTTGTTGCGAGGAGGGGAGATAACTTTGAGAGTTGTAATCGTTGATCCATTGGCGAAATAGACCCAGGGTGCGCTTGAGTTGTCTGGATTCGAGATTGACGGTTTTGACAATCGGCGGTCCTTCGGGAACCACTAAGACTAAGGTGAGTTGTTCCCCGTGGCGATCGCCCGTTGAATTGCTTTGAGTTGCGAGGGCTTGAGTTTGGGGTAAGGTGAGAGCGTAGACGATAACCGCTCGTTTTCCCGTTTCCAATTCTATGGTTTTGAGGGTTTCGCGCATCGCTTGGGCAGAAATTTCGACTTCATCTTCCTTGAGGCGTTCTCCGGCTTCTTCCTCGATTTGCTCCTCGAAGAATCGATCGATCGCTGCCACACCCCCTTCTGGATTACCTAACGCGAGTTTGAGGGAAATATCTTGCTTGGGATCGGGCAGCGTCCAGGTGACTTCATCTTCTTCTAATGACAGGTCTGCATCCAAACTAGCGGCAATTTCTCGTGCCAGTTGTTCGCGCAAGTCAATGTCAGAGGAACCATCGCCTTCGGTGGTATCTGATGTCCGATCGAGGTTGGGGGTCTCTAAATTGTTGGTTGGGTCGCCCTCGATGGAGTCATCATCGACACCATTACCCCCATTGCCGGGATTGGGGGTCTGTAAATCGTTGGTTGGGTCGCCATCGACATGGTTTTCCCCATCGAAACCATTATCCCCATTGCTGGGATTGAAGGTCTCTAAATCGTTGATTGGGTCGCCATCGACAGAGTGAGAATCATCGACACCATCACCCCCATTACCGGGGTTGAAGGTCTCTAAATCGTTGATTGGGTCGCCATCGACAGAGTGAGAATCATCGACACCATCACCCCCATTGCCGGGGTTGTTAACGCCATTCCCATCGTCGATCGAAGTTGGATTGTTGTCGGTATCGGACATCGAATCCGCACCGTCCTCCATAGCATCAACGGCATCGTCAGAATTCCGGTTGCTTTCATTGCCGAGATCGTTAACCAAATCATCAGGTTCTGAAGAGTCCTTTCCCTCTGAAGGGGTTTCATCGGGGTTGGGAGACATTTCAGATGGAGATTCATCGTCTATGCTGTCAATTTGACTGTTTGTTTCGATCGGGGCGGGGACGGAAATTACTTGAATGCGTTCCGAATCCTGAGTGTGAGTATAGAAAAATTCACCGGTAGAAATGGTCTCGACACTACCATTCCCTCGGGTGATGGCCCCATCGGTTCCGTTTCGAGCGGTATCTCCGACGGTAAAGGGAATTTCGCCATTGCCGCCGTGACGAATGACGATCGAACCGCCACCAGTTGCCCCAGCGGTGGAAATACTGGCATCGATTCCATTACGATCGACAAATGAATCGCTAATTTGTAGATGGTTTTCAAGATCGATATTGACATTTCCACCCGTCGCATTTTGACTTTGGCTATTGATGAGCTCGAGTTGAATATTTTGGGCGCTCAGAGTAATGTCACCACTCGCCAATATTGATGACGTATCGAGAGTATTGGCTGTGATATTTCCATTTTGACTGGTTAAACTGATTCGAGATTGTGAGGTTAAATCTTCTGCATTTAAATCCCCCATCGTTATTATTTCGATCGGGATAGAGCCATTATTTAGAGAACTGAGAATATCAATCGATGCTAAGGGAATCTTGCCGCCAATCGAACCCAAAATCTGAAGGTTTCCCCCAGAAGCATTTAGACCTAAGTTTTGTTCGCCATCAATCGTATTGTTAAATAATATATCCCCACTCGTTCGGGTAGAAAGCGAAACATCTCCCTCCAAAATTACCGGTGCGTTTAAAATAATATTATTTTGATTGGTTTCGAGATCCTCGTTTAGGTAAATACTACCGCCGGAGTTCACTGCGATCGTCCCTCCCATCCCATCTAAAGAGCGAGCATCCACTTGATTCAAGGTCACGTGACTCGCCGCATAAAGTTCGACATTTCCTCCCTGACCGAATGCCGAAGGTGTTAGGAGAGGACCGGAGATATCGATGCTTCCTCCATGAGTGCGAAGGCTGATGTTACCACTATCTCGGTTAAACCCACTCAGTAAAACGGGATTTAAAAGTGCGGTATCGCCAATGCCTCCAATCGTAATATCTTGTGCCGATTCTAGGAGGATATCTCCTCCATTTTCTCCACCGATGGAATTAATAAGATTTCCATTAGTATTGAGACTTCCCATTTGACTAATCAGGGAAATCGGACCCCCATTCGTACCCGCTGAAGACTCAAGACTTGCCGTCGTTATATTTCCCAAAGCCTCGAGATCGATCGGACCGCCATCACCACTATCCGCCCCCGTCAAAATTTGACCGACGGTGATGCTGCCCCCGGTGACAATGCTAATATGGCCCCCATTTTCCCCACCGACTGCCGATATCTCATTGGTAATGACGTTCCCCGGCACGCGAATGGAGATCGTGCCCCCATTCCCGAGATTCTCGGCAGTAGCATTCGCAAAGAAACTCCTACCTGTCGCATTCAAACTGCCCGTTCCGCCGTCAATTTCGATAGTAATATCGCCAACTTTGCCCCCACTTTGGGAATCAGCCAACAAATCTCCGCCCACATTGATATCGCCACCAGCCGAAAAAATAGACAGATTTCCCCCATCTCCCATCCGAGAAAATGCGATCGCTCCGATCGTCTCAACGCGACCCCCAGGTTCGTTAATCCTCAACGTCACATCCCCCGCATTTCCCACACCGCGGGAGAAGGAGAGCAAATTATTCGAGACCAAAATATTCCCGCTTGCGGTGGTCAGAGTAATATTGCCCCCGGTTCCCAACTCCGAAAAAGCCTGCAATCCTTCGATGTTGATGCTGCCCCCACCCTGGCGAACCGTGAAGGTAATATCCCCCGCAGTCCCTCCACCTCCGGAAAACGAGAACAAATCTGCCGTCGTAATATTGCCCGATTGGGTAATGAGTGCGATATCTCCGCCATCTCCAGCCTGGGAATCAGAACCTAAATCCCCAGTGACGATGTTGATACTCCCCGTACCGCTAATTTCAAGCAAAATATTGCCCCCAGACCCGGTTCCATCGGAATCCGTTCGGATGTGATGTGTCAAAATATTGCCATCGTGAGTTCTCAGGGTAATATTCCCGGCGCGACCGCTGACAGAACTCGAACGCAACTGTCCGAGTCGGGTATCGATGCTGCCAAAGCCGTTCGCCACCTCGATCGAAATATCACCCCCCGTTCTCCCACTATCTGAGTGCGCCCAGAGATCTCCGGCGATCAGATCTCCCCCGGAAGAGCGCAACGTAATATTTCCCCCATCCTCCCCGCTCAAGGAGGTATTGATACCGCCCAACACCAAACTCGCCCCAGAAATGTTCACATCCCGACCTGGCGATAAAATGCGATTGTCGGGATTCATCGAGAACGAGCCGCCACCGACCCCATCGGCGTCAGCGCGAAACGTCACCGAACCGGTACCGGGTTGAAGGGTGAGGCGATTATCGTTCAAATCTTCGATCGTAATATTATTGGTCGCTTCGAGAATAATATTCGTATTGCCATCGAGGGATTCGAGTTCCAACTCGTAAACGGTAACCGGCGCGCTATCCCCCGCTAGAATCTGACCGGCAGTGCCACCAAGGTCTCCGGCAAAAAGATTCGTCCCATCTGCCGCACCATCCCCACTTCCATTCGCAATGATGATATTTTCTGGGTCGAGGAGCAACGTGCCCAAGATGCCATTGGGGGCGCGGGTATCCACCTCACCGCGAAACATCAGGTTTTGCTTGCCCGAAACTTCGACAAAACCGCCAGATGAGGGTGTGGGGTGTGGGGTGTGGGGTATGGGGGCAGCACTGCCTCGGGCGCTGATGTTGCCGAAAAATTGGGTGGTGTCGTCAGCCCAGAGGATGACTCGCCCGCCATCTCCCCCACCATCCCGCGATTGTAGGGCATCGGCGAAAATTGAGGTGTCCGCATCCACAAAGGTCACCCGCGCGTTGGGAAGGGGACCTTGCCCGCGAAAGTTGCCGCCAATAAAAATATTGCCTCCCCCATCGGTTCCAGAAGCGTCTAGGGTGGCATCAAAGAGTCCGATGCGATCGCCCAAAATCCGAACGGTGGAGGAAGAAACGAGCGGCAAACTTCCTGAAACATCGGATATATCCCCATCAGCCACATCGACTGTACCCGAGACGATCGCATCTCCGGTTTGCGGGACGATGGGAGTCTGCGAACCCACCAAACTTCCCGCCAAACTGAACGAGCCATCGGGGTTAACGGTAACCGAAGAAGCATGACCCCACTCTTGTCCCCCTGCCAGCAATTGAGGCAAAGCAAGGGGCGTTAGGTTGAAGGGGGTTCCCGTCGAAGCTGCTGCCACTTCCAAACTCAACAGGTTGTCTCCCGCACTGAGGCGCACCAAGCTGGCTCCGGGAACCGCTGCGACGGTGACGTTTCCCCCACTGGCTTGCAACGTACCCGTATTGAGGATCGTTCCACCGAGCAAACTCAGATTTCCACCGGGGGAAACCGCTAAGTTGCCTGTATTGACGATCGCCCCTGGATGGGCAATAGCAAATTCAAATCGATTGGGGGCCCCCACCAAATTCGCCCAGTTATTATGCTCGAAAACGTTGAAGCGGTCGCCGTTGCCGAATCCAATCCCCGTAGCGGTCGTGGCGGTAAAGTCCGCTGGCACGTTGAGGGCGGCACTCGGGCCGAAAACGATACCGGCTGGGTTGATTAAAAAGAGGTTGGCACTGCCGCCGCTGACTTGCAGCAAGCCGTTGATGAAAGATGGATCGCGACCGGTCACGCGACCGAGAATGTTGCTTAAATTGGGGTCAGCGAGAAAGTTCGCCGTTTGACCTTCTTCGAGTCCAAAGCGATCGAAGCTGTGGAAGAGGTTGCGGCCGTCGCTGGAATGCCGTCCCCCGCGAATATCGAATTGTTCGCCATTGGGGGTGACGATCGTGCTAGTTCCGTCATCGGCCGGTGTAATCGGTTGGGCGAGAATTGGCGTGCTGTAACAAAAGGCAAGCGCCCAAATTGCCATTGCAGAGCGCGTAAACATATGATTAAAGGAGATCGTAGAAAGCAGGGGGAGGCAAGGAACATCGGAGAGCGTTACTGAGTAGGGGTAAGAGAGCGGGAGAAAAACCGCAGCGCAATTCGTGTTTCCCGCTCCGATTGCTCCAAACTATGGCAAGCTCGCACAAGAATCGGTTAATCGATCGAGGTGTTCTTGGGCTTGTTGCCTCAATTCCAACAAATCGTCACTTGCGAGTTTGACGGTTTGGCAGTAGGGTTCGAGGGCTTGTTCGGGTAATGCCAGGTAGTGCCAGTAGAGCTGAGCGACCCGGCTGTAAAGAGGGGCGTTTCCCATACCGCTGTCGATCGGGTTTTCGAGGATCTCGAGGGCTTCGGAAGTCAAACCTCGCGAGGTATACACAAAGGATATCGCCAAACCCCGAGCGGATTCCTCTAGGTTTTGGGTATCGATTTGGGCGATCGCCTCTTCCACTTCCCGGCGCCCATCCTCCGAGAGCAGGCGAAAGCCCAACCCGCCGGGAATCGGTTCTGCATCGAGGGAAGAGATGCCCGTATCGGTTTCGATAACCAGCAAATACTCCGCACCGACACGCAAAGGGCGATCGCTGGGGTAATCGATTTGGGTATCGGGGGTCGTGACGTGCCACAGTTCGATGCCATTTTCAAGGAGGCTGACGGTATATTCTGTTGCCCCAGGGACTAGATTCCAACGCAATGGGGGACGATCGTTGAGGAGGTAAGTGCGTCGGGGCGAGATCGGGTAAGGAATTCCATCGTTCGATGTTAGAGATGCCCAATCTCCGCGCGGGGGACATTCATACAAATCGGGATTGCACGATAAGGACGCTGGAGCCGCGCAATCGTTGAGTTGCTCCCCCAAGATGGACTCAATCGTCAGATCGGCACATTGAACCACCAGTTGAGCTCCTCGGGCGGTCAATAGGCGATCTCCGGGATAAATCTGCATACCCGGAAGGGGCTGAATTTGTCGATCTTGGCGTTCTAAGCGAGCGTCGCCATTGACTTGAAGAATTTGTCCGTTGGGATGGGCGGCTGCGATCGCAACGGAGCTAAACGCCAATGATGCTGGGGGACGGGCAATTTCCATCCAGGCCATCGGCATCAAACCGATCGCAAAGAAAGAAGAGAGTATCAGCTGCATGAGTTTACGAACCTCCAATGCACGAACTGGATTAAATGAAATCTCGACGGGATGAAGTTGGGGTTGGAGCTGTCATCGTCAATCTCAATCGTCTGTGGGTTGGTCGTTCAAGCCGACGATCTAGACCGAAAACGATCTCAAATTTGGCGAGCGCGGCTTGCTTTTTTCAGGTTGAATTCCGACCCATTAAAAACACCAGAATTCTTCGCGAAAAGTAGGATTCATAGCTGGACGCGACGAAATATAAATGGTATTCGTTTTTACTATTGTGTAAAATCCCTAACAATTCGCTTCATGAATTCTTTAACTTTTCTTCACAAAAACGATAACGATCCCAACCCAAAATCCAATATCGATCGCCTTTTTGGAGGGTGTCTTAGACTAACACGAGAAAGAAGCTAGTTGAGCTGGGACGAGTCAAACGTACCAATTGTGCAATGGGTCTTGAGCCATTCGGGGCAGGCAGCAGCAACGAGCTGCATTACAGGCATTACTGTCAGGTCATTAACCTTGCACGTCAGACTTCGGCGATCGTCGTTCTTTTTGGAGTTTACCCATAAACCAACCCATTTAGAACACATCGATCGATATCGATTCTGCGATCGTCGATCCGATGGCAACCTGTAACCCTTACCTTGAATACATCGAAGGGAATACATCAATGGTCAAAATATGGTCAAAAAACTGTCACATTCCACAGGTGGACTTTCTGGGCTGGCACAGGGGAAGATCTATAAGCCTCGAGCCCTTAGTACTATTTATTTAATTCTGTACTGATTCATCTACACCCTCCTGACATCATCTTGCCAGGAGGATTTTTGTTGGTCAGTTTTAGTTTTTCGATCCCAAGATAACGATCTATTTTGTAAAATTCATCCCGAATTCCAGTCCGTTGAATCGAAAACAAGCTACATCACACCCACTCATCCGATTCAATCTGGAGTTTCGAGAATGAATACCATCACTTCAACAATCGATCTACCTCAACTCAACCTCGGCGATGCCGGAAGTGCCGTTCGTTTCTTGCAACAAGTTCTCATTCTTTGTTACTGCTATAAGTCGGTCACCCCGAACGGTCAATTTGACGAGAAAACTGAAGCCGCCGTCAAAGAGTTTCAAGGCTGGAATAGTTTAGTTCCCGATGGCATTGTTGGGGAACTAACTTGGGAGGCATTGGGTCGTTATATTGGCTCTTAGATATCGCGATAGAAACCGATCTCGATCGACCGAAAAATAGCCAATCTCTCAACTGTCCCTTCACTGCATACACGGGTTCGCTCGAACCTAGATATTAGTGAGTGAAGTTCCAATGAACATTCTTTGAGGAAATCAGCATGAAACTAACTTGTCTTTCGAACAAAAATGCCGTGGCTACTGAATTTTCCGATGGATTTAATCCTTTAGCCTGGAATAACTTAGGTGTCGCCTTAGTGGGTTCGCAACAGTACGAAGAAGCACTCAATGCATTCGAGCAAGCTTTAGCTCTAAATCCAACTTTAGCCATTGCTCAAACCAATGCGAATTGCGTGCGATCGCTCTTGGGACGTTAATTTTGACAGGCTGAGCGGTGTAGCTCGCTCGAGTGTGGATGTTTGCGCTCGTTGAAATGCAACAGAGAGTCGAAATCGCAACGCTATCTGTATTTTAGCAGCAGCTCAATGGAGTCACTCAATTGTAAGTTGTGCAACATTACCACCCACGATCCAGTTACTCAACTGTCTGTTCCCAAACCAACTAAACTGCTCGAAAATTACCCTCAAAACAAGACAGTTGCTAAAGTGGTCAAATCTTTTATCCTCTAAAATTGGAGATATCGAAGGATAGATATCGATACTCAAATATCGATAAAGCCCATCATGACAACTCTGACATTTCTTTGCGCCCATCTCGTCACATCTGTAACTCGCGCGATTGTTTTGAAACAGACCGGACTATCCCCAGAGGATGAATCTTACTTAGCTCAGATCGAATGGCTCAGCGATGATGCCTCCTACGCCCCACTCAACATCGAACACGAAGGCGAACTCGATCGAGATTACACACTCATCAAATTTTAAGGCAAGCCTATGAAAATCCCCAGGTTCCTATGGGACTCTTGGAATAGACCGATCGAGATGAGTGCGCTTAGATATATCTATCCGAACGAACTCGACTTGGTTTTCCGAGATCTCTCGCTCGAACGAACAATGTATCCTCTTCCCCCAGTTGAACGACTGGGGAATTTTTTTATTTGACGTGACGGCTGCTACGATTGAGTACGCTGCCGACGACACTTTCAAACCACTTTCGTCGTGATGCTGCAAACGACCAAAGCAAAGTTCCCGAAGAACCGATCGTGACTTCTCGAGACAATCAAAACCTTCCCCTTATTGGCTGGCGAGAACGAGTGGCGCTGCCGGAATTGGGCATTGCTCGAATCAAAGCCAAAATCGATACCGGGGCGCGATCTTCTGCCCTCCATGCCTTGAATATTGAAGAGTTCGAGCGCGATGGCAAGCCTTGGGTGCGCTTCCAAGTTCATCCCCTGCAACGTGACGATTCCCACACGATTACTGCTGTTGCCCCGATTCTCGATCGCCGCAAAGTCCGTAACTCCGGCGGACAGGTACAACTGCGCCCCTTCATCCGCACCTTGGTACAATTAGGCGGCAGGTTCAGCGAGAAACCATGGCCCATCGAGCTAACCTTGACCGATCGATCGCTGATGGGATTCCGAATGTTATTGGGACGGGAAGCAGTACGCAAACGATTTTTAGTCAATCCGGGTCGATCGTTTCTGTGGAGTCCGACGAACGATCGCCTTGTCGAACCCGAACGTCAAGAAGAACAGCAATGAACATTGCCATTCTCTCTCAGAGTTCCAAACTTTACTCTACTCACCGGTTGAAGGAAGCGGGGGAACAACGAGGGCATAGCGTGCATGTCATCGATTACCTACGCTGCTTTATGAACATTACCGCTCGCAAGCCGATGGTGGTGTACGGGGGCGAACCGCTATTGGGTTTCGATGCGGTGATTCCTCGCATCGGCACGTCCCACACCTTTTATGGAACGGCGGTGGTGCGGCAGTTTGAAGTGATGGGAGTGTTTGCGGCGAACGAATCCCAAGCGATTTCTCGCTCTCGGGATAAGCTGCGCTGCTTGCAAATCCTCTCCCGCGAAGGGATCGGTCTGCCAGTGACGGGGTTTGCCCATTCCACCAAGGATATTGACGGTTTAATTGAGATGGTGGGGGGTGCGCCGTTGGTGATTAAACTCCTAGAAGGAACCCAAGGGATTGGGGTGGTGCTGGCGGAAACCTATCAAGCGGCAAAATCGGTCATCGAAGCCTTTCGGGGACTCGATGCCAATATCCTGGTTCAGGAATATATCAAAGAAGCGAAAGGAATGGATATTCGCTGCTTCGTGGTGGGAAATCAGGTGATTGCCTCGATGAAACGGCAGGGGGCAGAGGGCGAATTTCGATCGAATCTCCATCGTGGGGGGAAAGCCGAACGGATCGAACTCACCCCAGAGGAACGCAGTACTGCCATTCGGGCGGCAAAGGCGATGGGATTGCGGGTTGCCGGGGTCGATTTACTGCGATCGAACCACGGTCCGGTGATTATGGAAGTGAATTCATCTCCGGGACTCGAAGGCATCGAGAAAGCCACGGAAATTGACGTCGCTGGGAAAATTATCAAGTTTTTAGAAAAGAATGCCAATGCCAAACAAACGGGCGATCGAATTCAATATTAATGGTATTAAAGTCAGCTTGGACGTATTGACCCTCACTTAATCCGGTCGTGTCCGGTGTGTCTGTCTTCTTCTTTCCCGTTCCCCGAGTTTCCCACAAGATATCGCTACAACTCCTCAAGCGATCGGTTACAATATAATGTAAAAACAAAGCTCCATCCACGGCATTTTCGATGTCTCATTTGGGTCACAAACTTCGAGCGTTTTTTTACAAAAATTTACGTTCTATCGCTCGAATTTTAGAATATTTCAAAATGTAAAACCAAGATATCGAAATCGTCAATTTCAATTGATTGAACTTCAAACCTTGAAAGCCCGATCGATTCATGCTTTCTGAGGTAATTCATTTACTCAGCTTGCGATATGAGCGTTCTCTTGTTGCCGAATTCAACTTTAGCCGCTACCTCAACCCTGGCTCAGCTCAGTCCGTCGTTTATCTGGTTGTTGGGGGGTGCAATCTTATGTTTGATGGAGCTATTCCTTCCCACCGCTTTTGTTGAGTTAGCCATGGGAATCAGCGCGTTTTTAGTCGCCATCGTCGCCATGGTGATGCCGCACCTAGGTCTGCAGGTTTTCTTGTGGATGGTATTTTCCTTGGTGCTGGTCTTTCTGACGCGCAGATTACTTCCCAAGCACCAGCATCCGGTACTGCAAGAGGCAACAGAAGCGCAAACCCTCACGGAAATTGCTCCGGGAAAGGCAGGACGAGTGATATTTGAGGGGAACTCTTGGCAAGCGAAATCCGAGTGCGATCGCGTCATTGCCGCTGATGAAACCGTAATTGTTGTCGGTCGATCGGGAAATACATTATTCGTATTGCCCGAATCTTAAAGAAAAGCCCTTCCCTAGAAATTTTTAGTAATTTATCTTTTCCAAACCCAATTTCGGGAGATTTAATGTTTCCCGAACTCAATTTTAGTGATTAGGAGACTCAAACGTGGAATATCTAATTCCGATTTTTATCTTCGTTTTCGGTGGTTCTGCCCTTGCCGGTTCCGTGAAAATTGTCAATCAAGGAGATGAATCTCTCGTAGAAACCCTGGGAAAATATAACGGTAAAAAACTAGAACCCGGTCTAAATTTTATCGTCCCCTTTCTCGATAATGTCGTTTACAAAGAAACCATTCGTGAGAAAGTGTTAGACGTTCCGCCGCAAGTTTGTATTACCCGCGATAACGTGTCCATTACCGTCGATGCTGTGGTGTACTGGCGAATTATGGACATGGAAAAAGCCTACTACAAGGTGGAAAACCTGCGGCAAGCCATGCAGAACCTAGTATTGACGCAAATTCGATCGGAGATGGGACAACTCGATCTCGATCGCACCTTCACCACTCGCAGCGAGATTAACGAAGCCCTACTGCGAGAACTCGATATCGCCACTGACCCCTGGGGAGTCAAGGTGACGCGGGTGGAACTGCGGGACATCATGCCCTCGAAAACCGTTCAAGACTCGATGGAATTGCAGATGTCCGCAGAACGGCAAAAGCGGGCGGTAATTCTGACCTCGGAAGGGGAACGGGAATCGGCCGTTAACAGCGCCCGAGGCCGCGCTGAAGCCCAGGTTCTCGAAGCCGAAGCCAAGCAAAAACCCGCCATTCTCGCCGCCGAAGCCGAACAAAAAGCGATTCTCCTCAAAGCCGAAGCCGAACGCCAGGAGAAAGTCCTTCAAGCCAAAGCTACGGCGGAAGGGATGCAAATTCTCACCCAAATTCTCAAAGCTAACCCCAAAACCGCCGAAGCCCTGCAATTTTTGCTCGCCCAACAATATATGGAGATGGGCTTAAAAATTGGTAGCAGCGACAGCAGTAAGGTGATGTTTATGGACCCCCACAATATCCCCGCCACGATGGAAGGGATTCGGGCGATTGTTTCCCAGAAGTCATCGGCGATGGTGGACGAGCAGTTTTAAGCCAAGTTGAAGATGTTGAGTGCGCGCCTCTCGCGCGTACTCCGTCTATCGAATATTTTGCACTAGTGATAAATTTTGGAGATTGACATCTCGTATTTTGAGTTTAAACCATATTAATATTCACTTTTCCTTTCTTCGCAAACATCTATCACTTATCACTTATCACTTATCACTTATTACTTATTACTTATTACTTAATTGACCTCCTGGACTCCCCTCCACGCCCAACTCCACCAAACCCTGCGACAGCGCCACCTTTTGCCGAAAAAGCGATCGATTTTAGTAGCAGTTTCCGGGGGACAGGATTCCCTATGTTTGGCAAAACTGCTGCTGGACTTGCAGCCTAAATGGGACTGGCGGTTGGGGATTGCCCATTGCGATCATCGCTGGCGAGAGGATTCGGATGCCAACGCCCGCCACGTGGAAGAAATGGCAAAGCTTTGGAACCTGTCGTTTTTCAGTCGTCGCGCCGTGGAAGTGCCCCCCAGCGAGGCGGCAGCGCGGCAGTGGCGCTATCAGATGTTGGCACAGATGGCGGGGGAAGGGGAGTTCGATCGCATCGTCACCGGACATACTCAAAGCGATCGCGCTGAAACCCTTCTCTACAACCTGATTCGCGGTTCGGGAACCGATGGGTTGGCATCTCTAACTTGGCAGCGCGAATTAGTGCCGGGAATCGAGTTGGTGCGTCCTTTGTTAGAGGTGAGTCGCGATCGAACTGGGGAATTTTGCCGCCAGCAGCAACTCGAAATTTGGGAAGATAGCACCAACGCTGATGTCACCTACGCCCGCAATCGGATTCGCCGGGAACTGCTGCCGTACCTGCAAGCCCACTTCAATCCCAGTACCGAAAAAGCGATCGCTCAAACCTCCGAACTCCTGCGCGCGGATGTGGAGTACCTCGAAAGCGCGGCCGCAGAGTTACTCGCCCAGGCGAAGTTACATCCGGGGCAACTGCACCGTCCTATATTGCGATCGGCCCCTTTGGCGTTGCAGCGTCGCGCCATGCGTCAGTTCCTCTCTGGGATTCTCCCCCACGCCCCCAGCTTCGAGCATATCGAAAAAATGACCGCACTGATTGCCGCCCCCAATAAGTCCCGAACCGATCCGTTTCCAGGGGGGACGATTGCCGAGGTGGATGGAGATGCGATCGTCATGGGGAGTCCCGAATCGGTGTAAACTCGTTGGGTCGGTGCGAGATCGCCCTCGCCAGCTATGACCACCTATCCATTCAAAAAATCGAAAAGTGAGACGCTCTCTCCTTTAGTCGCTTTAAAACAGCGCTGGGACGATGATTGGCTTGTCGGGATAGAACACGATCGATTTCAGGCAATACTTTGTCACCGGCTACAAGAACTCGATCGATTAAAGGGCGATCGCACTCAGAAAATTTTCCTGTGCGAATCGAACCCTGAAATATTCTTAGCTAGTTTTCTCGCAGCTTGCATTTTGGGATATCCGATTTTTTTAGGCAATCCCAACTGGAAAAAAACAGAATTGCGGGAAGCGCTCGAATTAATTCAGCCGGATTTAATTTGGAATCGAGGGATTGATTATAACCCTGAAGATATCGATACAACTTTAATTTCAGATATCCCATTCATTTCACCGAGCGTAACTCGAATCGCGATCGCCACAGGGGGAACTTCGGGAAAAATTCGGTTTGCCATTCATACCTGGGAAACGTTGATGGCATCAGTGCGGGGATTGCAGGAATATTTTCAAGTCGATCGGGTAAATTCCTGCTGTTTGCTGCCATTGTATCACGTGAGTGGTTTGATGCAGTTTATGCGCTCTTTCACCACAGGTGGAAAACTCTGGATATTACCGAAAAAGAACCTAGAATCGATCGAGAATATTCCCCAACCGAATTTAAAAAGCGATTGCTGGTTTATTTCCCTCGTTCCTACCCAGTTACAACGGCTTTTAAACAATCCCGAGAGAATTCGTTGGTTGCAAAATTTTGACGTAGTTCTTATCGGCGGCGCACCGGCTTGGAAGACGCTTCTCGATAAAGCTAGATTGCATCAAATTCGCCTCGCACCGACTTACGGAATGACAGAAACGGCCTCGCAAGTGGTGACGCTCAAACCGGAGGATTTTTTAGCTGGAAATGAGAGTTGCGGGCAGATTTTACCTCACGCTAGTTTGGCGATAAACTCGTCAGTAAATTCAATTCATCAATCCGGTTCTATCTCAATTCGATCGCAATCTCTATTTCTGGGTTACTATACACCGGAAACTGGATTAACACCCATATTCAAACCCGAAATTCTGCAATCCGACGATGTTGGATTTTTTGACAGTTGCGGCTATCTTCATGTTATCGGTCGGTGTAGCGATAAAATCATTACTGGGGGAGAAAATGTCTTTCCTGCGGAAGTCGAAGCCGCTATTCGAGGCACGGGTTTAGTTGCCGATGTTTGTGTCGTTGGCATTCCCGATGATGATTGGGGAGAAGCGGTAGTTGCCGTTTGCGTTCCCAAAGTCGATCGTATTTCCGAGTCTAAATTATCCACCGCAATTACCGATAAATTAGCTCGCTACAAACAGCCAAAAAACTGGATTTTTGCGGCGAGTTTACCCCGAAACGATCGAGGAAAAATCAATCGTTTGCAAGTTAAAGTGATAGCGCGATCGGGTGTTAACGTTTTATCTTCCTGTTGATGGATTATTTTGAATTTAGATCGCAAATTTTTGAATAGTACTATCTTTGCTGACGTTGTTGCTTATAGTCATAGTCTTCGTCATAATCGATCGTACCGAAGAGGTCTAAGATTTTAAGCCGTTTGCAACGTTGAATAGTAAGCATTCAGGTGGAGGGGTTGACAATTGGGAGAAGCCAGGTAGCGTAGAAGAATGATTGAGCAGCTACCAGCTATTCCCCCGACGCGAGAAGACCTAGAACAGATGCCGAAATCGGTTCTGGTGGAGCTGGTGCTGCG